>DATELS010000516.1:0-10652 GCA_035276365.1 Thermoanaerobaculia bacterium | reverse complement strand
TGCGGCGCGCTGCGGACGAGCTCCGGGCGCTCCTGGCACTCGCGGGCGATGGCGATCATGGCCTCGCAGAACGCGTCCAGCTCTTCCTTCGGCTCGCTCTCCGTCGGCTCGATCATGAGCGCGCCGGAGACGATCAGCGGGAAGTAGATCGTCGGCGGGTGGAAGCCGTAGTCCATCAGCCGCTTCGCGATGTCGAGCGTGTGCACGTCCTTCGGCGTCTGCAGCTTGTCCGAGAACACGACCTCGTGCAGCGTCGGCGCGTCGTACGGCAGGTGATAGTGCGGGCGCAGGCGCGCGCGGATGTAATTCGCGTTCAGCACCGCGAGTTGCGCGATGCGGCGCATGCCCGTCGGACCCATCGAGCGCATGTACGTCAGCGCGCGCACGAGCACGTTGAAGTTGCCGTTGAATGCGCGCATGCGGCCGACCGAGTCGGGATGCGTGTCGTCGAGATAGAACGTGCCGTCTTCACGGCGCTCGACCGTCGGCGTCGGCAGATACGGCACGAGTCGCTGGCTCACGCCGACCGGACCCGCGCCCGGACCGCCGCCGCCGTGCGGCGTCGAGAACGTCTTGTGCAGGTTCGAGTGAATGACGTCGATGCCCATGTCGCCGGGCCGGGCGATGCCGACGAACGAGTTGAGGTTCGCGCCGTCGCAGTACAGGTACGCGCCCTTCGCGTGGAGGATGTCCGCCATGCGCGTGATGTCGGACTCGAACACGCCGAGGGTGTTCGGCACCGTGATCATCAGCGCGGCGACGTCTTCGTCGACTGCAGCCTCGAGCACATCGAGATCGACCGTGCCGCGGCTGTTCGACTTCAACTCTTTAATCTGATAGCCCGCGAATGCCGCCGACGCGGGATTCGTCCCGTGCGCGGAGTCGGGGATGAGGATGTACTTGCGCGCGTTGCCGCTCTTCGCGAGCGCCTTGTGCACCATGAGGATGCCGGTCAGCTCGCCGTGCGCGCCGGCGACCGGCTGCAGCGTGACCCGCGGCAATCCGAAGATTTCCTTCAGCGTCTGCTCGAGATTCCACAGCAGCTCGAGGTTTCCCTGCACCTGATGCTCGGCCTGCATCGGATGCGAGTGCGCGAAGCCGGGCGTGCGCGCGATCTCTTCGTTGATGCGCGGGTTGTGCTTCATCGTGCACGAGCCGAGTGGGTACAATCCTGCATCAATCGACACGTTCAGCTTGGACAGCCGCGTGAAGTGCCGGATGACATCGACCTCGGACACCTCGACTTCGTCCGCGATCTCCTCGCGCCGCAATCCCGCGGGAATCGCCTCGTCCAGCGACGCCTCGGGCACATCGAGCTCGGGGAGTTGATAGCCGCGGCGGCCGCGCTTCGATCGTTCGAAAATCAGCGGCTGCGTCATCGGCGCTCCCTCGCGATCGCCGCGCTGAGCGCAGCGGCGTAGTGGTCGAGTTGCTCTTTCGTGTTGAGCTCCGTGACCGCGACGAGGAAGTCGCGCTCGTGACCGTCGTAGAACTCGCCGACCGGGACGCCGCCGAGGATCTTCTCGTGCTCGAGATCGGCGAGGATCTCGGCCGCGGGGAACGGCGTGCGCACCAGCATCTCGTTGTAGATCGGACCGGAGAACGGCAGCTCGACGCCGCGGATCGCCGCGAGCTGCTTGCGCAGATACGCCGCCTTCTGCACGCACTGCGTCGCCACTTCGCGCAGACCTTCCTTGCCCATCAGCGAGAGGTACATGTTCGCCGCGAGCGCGATCAGCGCCTCGTTCGTGCAGATGTTCGATGTCGCCTTGCCGCGGCGGATGTGCTGCTCGCGCGTCGCAAGGGTGAGCACGTACGCGCGTTTGCCATCAACGTCCACCGTCTCGCCGACAAGGCGTCCGGGCATGTGACGCTTGAGCGCATCGCGCACGACCATGAAGCCGACATACGGTCCGCCGAACTGCGTGGGGACGCCCCACGCCTGCCCTTCGCCGACGCAGATGTCGAAGCCGTGCTGTCCCGGAGGCGCGAGGATGCCGAACGACGTCGCCTCCGCGACGACGGCGATCTTCGTGATGTTCGTCGCCTGCGCGATGGCGTCGTAGTCTTCGATGACTCCGAAGAAATTAGGAGACTGCACGGCCACCGCGAACGCGTCGGCGCTCGCGGCGCGCAGCGCGTCGAGATCGATGCGTCCCTCATCCGTCCAGCCGACTTCCACGATCTCGATGCCGAGGTTCTGGATGTACGTGCGGACGGTGTCGGTGTAGTGCGGATGAATCGACTTCGCGAGAACGACTTTGTTCTTGCCCTTCGTCAGCCGCTCCGCGAGCAGCACCGCCTCGCACAGCGCGGTCGAGCCGTCGTACATCGACGCGTTCGCGACGTCGAGTCCCGTCAGCAGGCACTGGTGCGTCTGATACTCGAAGATCGACTGCAGCGTTCCCTGTGACACCTCGGGCTGATACGGCGTGTACGCGGTGAGGAACTCCGCGCGCAGCAGGAGCTGGTCGATGCACGCGGGCTGATAGTGCGCATACGCGCCGGCGCCGAGGAAGGAGGCGTGGTCGGCAGCGGTGACGTTCTTCGACGCCAGCCCGCGGAACCAGCGCCGCGACTCGACCTCGGACCACGGTCCCGGCAGATCGAGCAGACGCTCGAGCTTCACATCGTTCGGGATCGTGTCGAAGAGACGGTCGACGCTGTCGACGCCGATGACCGCGAGCATCTCGCGGATGTCTTCACCGGCATTGGGAATGAAGCGGTGTGAGGAACGGGACTCGGTGGGATCAGGAAGAGCCATTGAGCGGCTAGTGGGCCGACTCCTTTTCCAGGAACTCGTCGTACTCCTCGGCGGTCATCAGCTCGTCGACTTCGGTGAGGTCGGTGAGCTTGATGCGGACCATCCAGCCGTCTCCGTACGGATCGGTATTGACGAGCGCGGGATTGTCCGCGAGCGCCTCGTTGATCTCGATGACTTCGCCGGAGACCGGAGAGAAGAGCTCCGAGACCGCTTTGACGGACTCGATGCTTCCCAGCTCGTCGGCGGCTTCGAGCTGGCTGCCGACCTGCGGCAGCTCGACGAACACGACGTCGCCGAGCTCTTTCTGTGCGTATTCGGTGATGCCGATCGTGCCGATGTCGCCTTCGACGTGCACGTACTCGTGGCTCTTGGCGTAACGGTTGTCTTCGGGAGTGCTCATCGGCGTTCCTCCAGCGGGATGTCCGCGCTGCTATTTCGAGCGTTTGTAGAACGGGGTTGGGACGACGCGGGCCCGGGTCTCTTTTCCGCGAATCAGCACGCTGAATTCGGTCCCCGGGGCCGACCTGTCGAGCGGAAGATAAGCGAGTCCGATCGCCTTTTTCAACGTCGGCGAATGGGTGCCGCTGGTGACGACGCCGATCTCGTCCTTGCCATCGACAATCGGATAGCCGTGGCGGCCGATGCCGCGGTCGATCATCTCGAATCCGACGAGCTTGCGCGGCGGCCCGTCCTGCTTCTCGCGCGCGAGCACGTCGCGGCCGGTGAAGTCGCCCTTGTCGAGCTTCACGATCCACGCGAGATCGGCCTGCAGAGGCGTGGTCGTGTCGTCGATGTCGTTGCCGTACAGCGCCATCTTCGCCTCGAGGCGGAGCGTGTCGCGCGCGCCGAGGCCGCAGGGTTTCACGCCGGCGTCGATGAGCTTGCGCATGATGCGCGGACCGTCTTCCGGCGCGACGTAGACCTCGAAGCCGTCCTCGCCCGTGTAGCCGGTGCGCGAGACGATCGCGGGCGCGCCGTCGACGGTGCCTTGTCCGAAGCGGTAGTACTTGATGTCGGGGAGATTCACGTCGGTCATCGTCTGCAGGATGCGTTCGGACTCGGGACCCTGCACCGCGAGCTGCGCGTAGTCCGCGCTGACGTTGCGCACCTCGGCGTCGAAGTCTTTGCCGGAGTCGCGCAGCCACTCGAAGTCTTTGTCGGTGTTCGATGCGTTGACGACGACGAAGTAGTCGTCCGCGGCCATGCGATAGATGAGGATGTCGTCGACGAATCCGCCGTTCGGATAGAGCAAGCCGTTGTAGTGCGCGCGGCCGTCGAGGAGCTTCGAGACGTCGTTGCAGGTCGCGCGTTGCAGAAGGTCGAGCGCCTGCGGACCCTTCACGGTCACTTCGCCCATGTGCGAGACGTCGAAGATGCCGGCCTTCGTGCGCACGGCCTCGTGCTCTTCGAGGATGCCGCTGAACTGCACGGGCAGCTCCCAGCCGCCGAAGTCGACCATCTTTCCGCCGAGCTCTTTTTCGACTTCGTTGAGCGGCGTTTGCTTGAGGGGTTGGGTCGATTCAGACATGAGGCCTCCCGAGGGAGGCGTAACGTAGCACAAGTGCGCGGCGTTACGGCCGGTCGAGGTCGAGCTTCACGCCGGTCACGTCGCCGTGCTCGGGCAGGTCGATGCGAGCGCCACGTTTGCCGGGCACGATCAGCCGCGTCGGACCGTCGGGCACGGCCTCGAACGCGAACGTTCCATCGGCGCGTACCTCGGCTTCCTGCGCATCGCCGGAGGGCTCCGACGTGAGCGTGATCCGCATCTTCGCGGGAACCGGCGTGCCCTCCGGCACGACCAGCGTCCCCGCGACGCGGCGGCCGCGCACGATCGCGAACGTGCCCGCGTCGCAGCTCGCGCCGTCGCCATCGACGGTGAGGAGTTTCGGCTGCGCGACCCCGCGAACCGTATCGGTCGCGGTCGCGATGACGTACGTCTCGTTCGGCGCGAGATTCGTCATGACGAAGAGACCATCTTCGCTCGTTCCGATCTCGAAGCGGCCGAGGAAGCCGGACGACGCGCGATTCTTCTGAACGAACGTGACGCGCGCGCCCTCGACCGGCTTGCCGTCCCGCGTCACGCGACCGGTGATCGTCGCGCCGTCGATCAGGCGGATCGTGCGGCGCTGCCCCGGCCGGAATCCGCGATCGATGCGCGGTGCGAACGAGCGCGCGGTCACGCGCACATCGAGCTCCCCATCCGGATCGGGGATGCGAAGCGCAAACGCGCCGTTCGCGTCGGTGATCGAGAGTTTGTCGACCCCGGGCACCTGCCCGTAGATCGTGACGAAACGCGGCAGCGTGCGGCCATCCGGAAGGTGCGTGGTGGTGAAGCCACTCGGCTCGACGATCGCGCCGACGACCGGCTTGCCGTCCGGATCGATGACGACTCCGGTGATGAGGCGCTCGTCGCCGCCGCTCACGCGCGGCGTGAGGTGAATCGTCGCCGGACCCTGACTCGGATCGACGTGGCGCGCGAACGCGGGCTCGTATCCGTCCGCGACGGCGAGCACGTCGAAAACGAGAGTGCGATCGAGATCGGCGATGTTAAACGCGCCCTTCGCATCGACGTCATCGTGCTTGCCGCAATCGCGATAGCACGACGGACAGAACGCGCTCACGCCGGTCTTCGGAGACGCGGTGTACACGTAAACGTGCGCGCGCGGCACGGGCTTGGACGCTGCGTCGAGGACGGTGCCGGTGAGGTCATTCGACGCAGCGGCAGAAAGACTCAACAGCAACGTGACCGCGATGGCGATGGGCTTCATGCTTCTTGAAACGAACGTGCCGCCGCGAGGTTACGCGCGTGCTAACCTGTTTCGCGGGAGCGAGCGCGGGCGTGACGAACGAGATCGGACAGTTCCTCGATTACCTCACCTTCGAGCGGAACGTCTCGTCGAACACGGTGCTCGCGTATCGCGACGACCTCGAGTCCTTCACCGAGTTCCTCTGCAACGACTACTTCACGATGGGGCGCGATCAGCTCGAGCTCGCGCGCGTCGACCATCTCGCGGTGCGCTCGTATCTCGCGTTTCTGTCGAGACGGAAGTTGAGTCGCGCGAGCATCGCGCGGCAGCTCTCCGCGCTGCGCACGTTCTTCAAGTACCTCGTGCGCGAGGGTGTCGTCGAGGCGAATCCGGCGCGCACGGTGTCGACGCCGAAGAAGGAGAAGCATCTGCCCGCGGTGATGCAGGCGTCGGATGTCGCGCTGTTGCTCGAACAGCCCGACGCGTCAACGCCCCTCGGCGCGCGCGACGCGGCGTTTCTCGAATTGCTGTACGCCAGCGGATTGCGCATCGGCGAGCTGGTGGGAATCGACATCGATGATCTCGAGCTGCGCGCGCGCCTCGTGAAGGTGCGCGGCAAAGGCGCGAAGGAGCGCATCGTACCGTTCGGATCGAAGGCGGAGGCCGCGCTGCGCGCGTGGCTCGCGGTACGCGGCGAGCTCGCGCACGACGCGGAGGAGCCCGCGGTCTTCGTGAACTATCGCGGCCAGCGCATCACCACGCGCAGCGTGCGACGCCTCTTCGATGCGTACCTGAAGCAGGCCGCGCTGCGCGCGGGCATCTCGCCGCACACGCTGCGGCATTCGTTCGCCACGCATCTGCTCAACGCCGGCGCGGATTTGCGCGGCATTCAGGAGCTCCTCGGCCACGCCTCGCTTTCGACGACGCAGAAGTACACGCATTTGAATGACTGGCAACTCATAGCCGTGTACAAAAAGGCGCACCCGAGAGCGTAGCGGACCGGCGGGCTACTACAATCCCGGGCGTGATCCGCGCCATCGTCCACCACGGCTTCGTCGGCACGGACATCGAGTACTTCGCTGTCGTCGTCGGTCCGGACGTCGATCGCCGCTTCTTCTTCGAGCAGATTTCGGCGACGCGCGGCGACATCGTCCGCTACTTCGGCGGCAACTCGGAGATCGTGCTCAATCCCGAGGGCGTGCGGTTTCGCGGGAACGGCGGGATCTTCGGCGAGTACATGTTTGGCGGACACCTTCCCGTCGGCGATCTGCTGAACGAGGAAGTCGTCAACCGACTCGTGCTCTTTGGCACGACCGTCGATGCGAAGTCGCACGAGCTGCGCTTCACCGCGAAGACCGAGGGCTTCGAGCGCTGGGAGAACTTCTTCCTGCAGGGCAACGCCGTCGCGAACTACTTCTTCTTCGTCGATGACCGCAAGCGCTTCGCCGACGTCGGCGATCGGCAGGAGGCGACGCTGAAGAGCGTCGGCAAGCTGCTCAAGCGCTCGCGCAAAGTCGGCGCGGGACAGTTCCTCGCGCTCGCGCACGAAGTGCTGGAACAACTCGGCGAGCCCGACTCGACACTGGTCATCGTCCGCGCGATCGATCGCGCGAACCAGCGTTTCGCGGAGTTGTGTCAGCAGGCGTACGCGTCGACGCGCTCGCTGGAGAGCGTCGCCGGACAACTCGCCGAACTGCCGATCGCGCCGTATCAACGCGAGCGCATCCAGATCGACGTCATCTATCGCCATCCCGACAATCAGGAGCTGATCGACGAGTACAAGCGCATCCTCGCCTCGTGCGCCGGCGCGACGATCGATCCCTCGGCCCGCGCGCGTCTCATGCGCCTGCGCACGCTCTCGCTGCGCAACGAAGTGCCGCTCTCGATCTTCGACACGCTCGAAGAGATCGTGCTGCTCGAGCCGCGTGCAATGGTGCGCAAGGAAGACGAGCCCGAGTACATCCAATCCACTCGCGAGATCCTCGGCGGCTTCCTCCTCGGCCGCAACATCACGCGCAAGCTCTCCTCGCTCGATCTCGTGCAGCTCATGGAGAACAAGCAAAAGGCGGCCGCGAATCGCGATCAGACGTTCGAGGAGGTGCTGCTCGAGACGGGACGCCTCATCGATGAGATCGGACGCGAGGAAGAAGACTTCGAGCGACTCGAGTCCTTCGGCGAGCTGGTCACGCTGTTCGATCGCATCGATCACACGACGACGCTCGTCAACAAGCTCGCGTTCATGGACGACGTCGAGCTTTCTCCCGAACAGGTCCGCTCGCTCCTCGGCAACATGCAAGTGTTCGAGAAGCTGCGCCGCGGTCTGTTTCAACAGCTCTTCATCGATCCCGTCGTGAACAATGAGTACGCGCTCGCATACGGCAAGAAGAAGCTGTACGCGCTCACCCTCGGACTCATCTCGATCGAGAACAACGAGGAGTCGATCGCGGGCGTCGTCGACGCGATCGCATCGCTCAATCGTCACGAGCGCGCGTACTTCGCCGCGTACAACCTCGCGCGTCGTCGCATGACGAACTTCTATCTCGAGTTGAACACCGCCGAGGGACGCGAGACGTTCCGCCGCGAGATTCGCGCGGAGATGGCGCACGATCCCGCGTTGCGCGAGCTACAGGAGTTCGTGACCGAGGCGTTGTTGGAAGAGGTGATCACGAAGATCCGGCTGGAGGCGTTCTACATCAACCAGCTTCTGCCGCGCATCGTCGACGAGCAGGACCCGAAATTGCGGAACGACTTTCTGTCGAACTCCGGCCTCGACCGTTTCCAGGTCGAGGAGCTGGAGAGTGAATACTTCGAGATGAGAGCGTTCCCGCCGCAACTGCTGGACGCGATTCAGAGACCGCTAAATCCCCAACTCTGAGCGCAGCGAAGAGTCAACGGAGCCTCTCGTGAAGAACCGCGCCCGTGCTGCGGCGAATCGGCCACTTGCGGCAGTGGCTCCGTTGATGCTTCGTGGCATCGTCGACGAGCAGGACCCGGGAGAGTGAATACTTCGAGATGAGAGCGTTCCGCCCGCAACTGCTGGACGCGACTCAGAGACCGCTAAATCCCCAACTCTGAGCGCAGCGAAGAGTCAACGGAGTCTCTCGCGAAGAACCGCGACGTGCTGCGGCGATCGGCCACTTGCGGCAGTGGCTCCGTTGATGCTTCGCTACGCTCAGCATGAATAGGCTGCACAACCAGACGTCGCCCTATCTCCTCCAGCACGCGCACAACCCCGTCGACTGGTATCCGTGGGGCGAGGAGGCGTTCGCGAAGGCGCGCGCGGAGGACAAGCCGGTCTTCCTCTCGATCGGTTACTCGGCGTGTCACTGGTGCCACGTGATGGAGCGCGAGTCGTTCGAGAACGAATCGATCGCGAACGTGCTGAACGAACACTTCGTGTCGATCAAAGTCGATCGCGAGGAGCGGCCCGACATCGACTCGATCTACATGCAGGCCGTGCAGATGATGACGGGACACGGCGGCTGGCCGATGTCGATGTTCCTCACGCCGGACGGGCGTCCGTTTTACGCGGGCACGTACTTTCCGCCGAGCGATCGTCACGGCATGCCGGGATTTCCGCGCGTGCTCGAGCATGTGGCGTCCGTGTATCGCGAGCGGCGCGGTGACGTCGAAGAGGCGTCGAAGGAAGTGCAGCAGGCGCTGTCGTCGCAACTGCGCGTGAAGCCGCGCGAAGGCGCGGCGATCGACCATCACGCGCTCGATCATGCTGCGGCGCGCATCGCGTCGACGTACGACGCGCAGTACGGCGGCTTCGGCGGCGCGCCGAAGTTTCCGCCGTCGATGTCGCTCGACTTTCTGATGCAGGTGGCGTGGCGCACGAACAACGCGCAGCTCCGCGAGATCGTCGTGAACACGCTGACGAAGATGGCGCGCGGCGGGATGTACGACCAGATCGGCGGCGGCTTTCATCGCTACTCGGTCGACGCGTACTGGCTCGTGCCGCACTTCGAGAAGATGCTGTACGACAACGCGCTGCTGGCGCGCCTGTACACGCGCGCGTGGCAGTGGACGAAGGAGCCCCTCTTCGCGCAGATCGCGAACGAGATCCTCGGCTTCGTCGCGCGCGAGATGACGTCGCCCGACGGCGCGTTTTTCTCGACGCTCGACGCGGACTCGGAAGGTGAGGAAGGAAAGTTCTACGTCTGGACGCGCGCCGAGGTGCTGGAAATCCTCGGCGAGGACGAGGGGCGCGTGTTCTGCGACGCGTTCGACATCACCGAGGGCGGGAACTGGGAAGGGCACAACATCCCGAACGTGCCGCGCGAACTGTCCGCGGACGCGGCGGACGTGATCGCGCGCGGCAAGTGCAAGTTGTACGGCGTGCGCTCGCAGCGCGTGTGGCCGGCGCGCGATGAGAAGAAGCTGTCCGGTTGGAACGGGTGGATGCTGGCCGCGTTCGCGGAGGCGTCGCTCGCGTTCGACAAAGACGAGTATCGCGAGATCGTGAAACGCAACGCGGACTTTCTGCTGACGCGCATTGATGCGGACGGACGACTCACGCGTCACGCGAAGATCGCGGGGCTGCTCGAGGATTACTCGGGCGTGGCGTGGGGACTGACGCTGGCGTACGAGGCGGTGCACGAGCGGTGCTATCTCGATGCGGCGCGCGGACTCGTCGAGCAGATGCTGACGCGTTTCCGAGATGCGGAGAACGGCGGTTTCTACGACACGCCGATCGATCACGAACAGTTGATCACGCGTCCGAAGGATCTGTTCGACAACGCGACGCCGTCCGGATCGTCGGTCGCGTGCGACGTGCTGCTGCGTCACGCGCTGCTGTTCGCGCACGAGGAGTACGCGCGCGCGGCGATGGAGACGCTCGACGCGACGTGGCCGCTCGCGGAGCGTTACCCGTCCGCGTTCGGATTCATGCTCGGCGTGGCGGAGTGGCGCGCCGCGCAGCCGAAGGAGATCGCGATCACCGGCGACGGCGACGCGTTCGCCGCGCTGCGTCGCGTGGTGGGCGCGGAGTTCCTACCGCATCGCGTGCTCGTCGCGGGTCGGGGCTCGGGGGATTTGCCGCTGATGGAGAATCGCGAGCAGGACCGCGCGCTCGCGTACGTGTGCGAGGCCTACGCGTGCATGGAGCCGACCGCGGATCCCGCGCGGTTGCGCGAGTT
>DATELS010000515.1:0-2179 GCA_035276365.1 Thermoanaerobaculia bacterium | reverse complement strand
AGATCACGTACATCTGTGAGAACCCGAGCCTGTGGGCGGAGCTCGGTCGCCTCGACTGGCGCACGCTCGAGCCGGGCGACATCACGCGTCACATGGCGCTGCCGTGGCAGGCGGACTTCTCGGAGTGCAATCACCGCTGGTGGCCGGCCGCGCGTCCGGATGACGTCGTCGATCAGCAGCAGTACGAGGCGGTCGTGAAGTTCTACGACGAAAACCTCGACGGTCCGCTGTCGAGCAACGTGGCCGCGCGCGTGGAGTGGGCGCGAGGCATCCCGCAGGTCTCACCGGGACTCGACAACGGGATGGTGCATCACTGGAGCGAGTTCGGATTCGTCGTCCCGCGCGAGCTGCACGGGCAGGTCGTGTACGTCGAGGAGGAGCGCGACAAGTACGCCGGCACTTCGCTGCGCGACGCGTTCTACTACCTCATGAACATCGGCGCGTACTCGGACTTCCTCCCGCACGCGAAGAAGATGGTCGACGACTTCCTGGCCGAGGCGAAGAAGAATGCGAACGATCCGGAGACGGTGAGCGCGCAGGGCATGACCGGTTGGAACTACTTCGCGTACACGCCGGAGGGATTCGACGCGCGCATGCAGAACATCTACAGCCAGTACGTGCTGCAGAACTCGCAGGCGGCGACCGGTCCGGGCGGCTACCTCGAGGGCACGACCTACGAGCAGCAGGCGTATCGCATCCTGCAGATGGCGCCTTTCAATCAGCTCGACGGCGCGTGGATTCGCCAGGCCGCGCCTCCGGGACCGGTGGACGCGGTGCGCAACTTCCTCTTCCACATCTATATGGACGAGCTGGGCGACGCCATCGACGCGCACAACCACGCGAACGTCTATACGGAGCTCCTGCAGAGCCTCAACTACTATCTGCCGGACCTCCACAGCTACGACTACGCGCACAATCCGGCACTCCTCGATTCCGCATTCGTGGAGCCGGTGTTCCTCCTGGCCATCTCCTCGTTCACCGAGCAGTACCTCCCCGAGATCCTCGGCATGACGCTGTATCTCGAGTGGTCGTCGGTCGGACTGGCGGGCGTCGTGAGCACGCTCGAGTCGGTGGGCATCGACCCGGCGTACTACCGGCTGCACGTCGGCATCGACAACGCGTCCGCGGGACATGGCGCGCTGGCGAAGAAGGCGATCGAGCTCTATCTCGACAACATCCGCGCGCAGGGCGGCGACACCGCGATGCAGCAGGCGTTCGAGCGCATCTGGACGGGCTACGTCGCCTTCGGCACGCTGGGCACCCTCGGGCAGGACATCAGCGAGCAGTTCTCGAGTCCGCCGTCGCTCACCGATCGCATGGTGGCGATGATCCAGTCGAAGGCCGAGTACGCGCGGCAGAACCACGGGACGAAGCAGCTCGGACCGAATCCGCTCAACGACTGGTTCGACGATCCGTACGGACTGCTCGACGAGCTCGTGGCCGCCGGCTACATCATTCCGGGCAAGCCGAACGACAGCCCGATCTTCGAGCTGATGTCGTTCACCGGTCCGATGTTCCACGTCTTCACGCCAGCGGAGCAGGCGCTGTGGCGCGACTACATCACGTCGCTCGTGCCGCGCGAGAAGTTCCCGCCGCTCGAGATCGAGCGTGCGATGCAGTGGGTGGTCAGCACGCTGCGCCAGCGCCAGGCGGGAACGCCGGGACATCACGCGCGTCTCACCGGCTACGATCCGACCGCGAAGGCGACGGTGACGATGCCGATCGCGTCGTGGTTCGAGAATCGCTGGGGCGACGAAAGCGACTTCGTCTTCATGGGCGCGCTCCGCAATCCGCTCAACGGCTGGATCGTGCCGGGCAACGCGGCCGCGAGTCCGCTGCTCACGCAGATGCTCTCCGGCAACAACGACATGGCCAAGGCGTTCCGCGAGTTCGTGCCGGAGCACGTCGGCCGCGATGCGAAGATTCCCGGCCCGTACACGTGCAAGCAGGTGCTGGCGATGTGGACCGATCAGGGCTGCCCGATCCACGGCGTCATTGACGACAGCCTGAAGATCCAGAAGCAGCAGACGCCCGCGAAAGGCCGCCTGAAGGTGAAAGACGGCGGAACGCCGGAAGCGCCTCCGGCCGCGGAAGCGCCGGCGAAGCCGATCTTCGTCCGCCCGAAGCGCATCTATGGAATGGGTATGCCTCACTGATGCGCGTCGCGATCACGGTTGTG
>DATELS010000514.1:0-2275 GCA_035276365.1 Thermoanaerobaculia bacterium | reverse complement strand
CAATCGACTGGGCGTTTCTCGAGCATCCGTATCACGCGTTCGCGCATCCGGATTACCCGCCGCTCGTGCCGCTCGATTACGTCTTCCTCGCGCTACAGCGCGGCGCGTGGGACGATCGTCACCTCGGACTCCTCACCACGCTCTTCGCGGCCGCGCTGCTCTTCCTCGTGCGCGATGCATTCGCCGACGAGCTCCCGCCGTTTCTCGCATCGCTCGCGACGTTCGGCGTCGCATCGCTCGCGCTCACGCAGTGGATCGGGATGGCCGAGGCGCCGTTCATTGCTTATTCGACCAGCGCGTTGCTCATGTTGCGTCGCGGCTCGACGAACCTCGGCATCGCGCTCCTCGGCTTCGCCGCGCTGACGAAGAACGAGGGACTGGCGTTGCTCGTCGCCGTGCTCATCGTGCGTCCGCGCGTGTGGCCCGCGATCGCGATCCCCGCGCCGTGGCTCGTGCTGCGCACCGTGCACGCGCTGCCGACCGATCTCGCGAGCGGCGACGTCGTCGCGCGCGCGTTTCGGCAGTTCGGCGACGTGTTGCAGGTCATGGCGACCACTCCGCTCCACCACGCACTCTTCTGGATCGCCGCGGTGATCGCCGTCGTCTTCTTCGCGAGAAAAGAGAAGTTCGTCCTGAGCGTGCTCGCGCTTCAGCTCCTCTTCTACATCGCCGCGTTCGCCGTCACGCCGAACGACGTTCACTGGCACATCGCCGACTCCTGGCCGCGTCTGGCCGAGCATTTCGCTGTGCCGCTGGGGTTTATGGCTCTGCTCGGCTGCGGCCACTATTTTTCTCCAAGTGGTGGAATTTTGTGGACAGCAGTGGTTGGCAGTGGTACAAAGTTGTCCATCGAGCGTCAATAACAGTGGAACTGAACGTCCTGATGGGGCATAGCCCCGCGAAGATCGACGAGAAGGGGCGGCTCAAAGTCCCCGCCACCTTCCGCAAGATCATTGAAGAGCGTTACGGCTCCGAGTGCTTCATTACCTCGACCGACGGCGAGCACGCGATGGTTTATCCGCTCCCCGTTTGGTTCGAGTTTCAGTCGCGCCTCGCGAAAGTGCCTTCGACCTCGCAGTCGAAGATGAAGCTCCTGCAGCGGGTGAACTACTACGGCCAGGTGGCCACGATGGACGCGCAGGGACGCGTACTCATCCCGCAGGTGCTGCGCACGGAAGCGGGCATCACCGACGACGTCGTCGTGATCGGCAATCAGGATCACCTCGTCGTCTGGAACGATCAAAAGATTCAGAAGCGGATGTCGGACGATCCGATGACCGCGGAAGACTTCAAGGAGCTGGAGCTCCACGGCGTGTGATTCACGAGCCGGTTCTTTTACAAAACGTACTCGAGTACCTCCATCCGAATCGCGTTGACGGAACCATGGTCGATGCGACCCTCGGGCTCGGCGGCCATACGGAAGCGCTCCTGGAGCGCCACCCGGAAGTGCGGCTGCTGGGGATCGATCGCGATCCGGAGGCACTCGAGCGGTCGAAGGAGCGGCTGAGCCGCTTCGGCGACCGTGTGACGCTCGTCCGCGGGCGTCACGAATCACTCATTGACATTCTGAAGCAGTCGAATCTCACGACGATCAGCGGCCTTCTCGCCGACCTCGGCGTCTCTTCGATGCAGCTCGACGATGCGGCGCGCGGCTTCTCGTTCCGCTTCGAAGGTCCGCTCGACATGCGCATGGGGTCGGAAGGACGGAGCGCCGCCGATCTCGTGAACCAACTCGACGAACACGAGCTCGCGAAGATCATCCGCGACTACGGCGAGGAGCCGATGGCGCGTCGCATCGCAAACGCAATCGTTCGCGCACGCGACGAGGCGCCGATCGAGACCACGGCGCGTTTGTCCGAAGTCATTCGCACGGTCAAGAAGCCTCGGTATAACGAGATCGATCCGTCGACGCTCACGTTCCAGGCGCTGCGCATCGCGACGAACGAAGAACTGGTCGGACTCGACAAGTTCATCGACGACGCGGTGAGCGTCCTCGAGCCCGGCGCGCGCATCGCGATCATCTCGTTTCACTCGCTCGAGGATCGCATCGTCAAACGCGCGTTCCGCAGACTCGAGGGCGAGTGCACCTGTCCGCCGAATTTGCCGGTGTGCGGATGCGGCGCGAAGGCGCTCGTCGAGATTCTGACCGGACGTCCGGTGACTGCTTCGGAAGAAGAGGAGAAACGAAATCCGCGATCGCGCAGCGCGAAGCTGCGGGTCGCGGAGAAGTTGTGAGAGCCGCTTGCTCGGAACCATCGAGCAAGGGTGAAGGCTG
>DATELS010000513.1:0-7999 GCA_035276365.1 Thermoanaerobaculia bacterium | reverse complement strand
CGTCGTCGGAGGCACGGTGCGCTTCGAAGGCGTTGCCGGGCGCGGTACCATCGTCTCGGTTCGCATCCCGCTGACGGAGACGAGGGTCCCGTGATTACCGTGCTCATGGTGGACGATCACGACATCGTCCGCGAAGGTCTCAAGCAGATCGTGTTCGAGACCGGCGACATCGTCGTCGGCGGCGAGGCGCGCACGGGAGCCGAGGCGATCGAGCGCGTGCGCAACGGGAAGTGGGACGTCGTCATCCTCGACCTCAACCTGCCCGATCGCTCCGGCATCGACGTGCTCGCGCAGATCCGCACCATCGCGCCGCAAATGCCGGTGCTCATCCTGAGCATGCATCAGGAAGTGTCGTACGCCGCGCGTCTCCTCAAAGCCGGCGCGCTCGGCTACGTCAGCAAAGACAGCGCGCGCGATCATCTCGTCTCCGCGATTCGCAAGCTCGCGCGCGGCGAGCGCTTCCTCACGCCCGCGCTCGCGGAGGGACTCGCATTCGAGCTGATGGGCAGAGGCGACGCGGCGCGTCACGAGCTGCTGTCGAATCGCGAATTTCAGATCCTCTGTCTCATCGCCGCGGGCAAGCCGCCGCGCGACATCGCCGCGGAGCTCAACGTCAGCGTGAAGACCATCGGCACGCATCGCGCGCGCATCCTCGCGAAGATGGGATTCCGCAACAACGCGGAGATCGTGCAGTACGCGCTCGAGCATCAACTGCTGCCGGGGCGCCTGTAGGAACGAAATGTAGGGAAAAAACCTACACAACGATCAGCGCGTTACCGCACGGTTTTGGCGCCGAAGCGGGCGTATCATGCGCGGCGTTCCAGTCGTCCCGACAATCAGCGTAGCTCTCCGGAGGCCAGTAATGACTTCAGTCGTGCGCGTCACGGCGAAAGCCGTGTCCCTTGCCGCGATCCTCATCGTCGCGATTCTTTTCGCCGCGCTCGTTCCCGCCGTATCCGCATTCGCAGCAGTGGACATCGCGACGCCTCCGTCGCCGCAGACCGTCACCGTCTTCGTCGAGCTCAGCGAGCCTCCGACCGTGCAGGCGTGGGCGGCGGTGATGCAGACGAAGACCGGGAAAGGGCCGGTGGGAACGCCACCCGATCAAGGATTGCTGCAGCGCGCCGACGCCGCGGGACAAGCGCAGCGGCTGCGCATCGTCGCGGAGCAGGGTCGCTTCAGCTCCGCGATGCAGCTCGCCGGCATTCAGGCGCAGGTCGTCTATCAGGTCGCGCACGTCCTGAACGGCTTCGCGCTGACGACGTCTCCGGACATGATTCCGCGGCTCCGCAAACTGCCGGGCGTGAAGAACGTGCAGATCATGGAACCCGAGTATCCGACCAACTCGTCAAGCGTGCCGTTTCTGCAGACGCCGAAGGTCTGGGAGAACAGCCTCGGACTGCCGCAGGGCTACACCGGCACCGGCGTTCGCATCGCCGTCATCGACACGGGACTCGACTATCAGCACGCGAACTTCGGCGGCACCGGCCTCCTCGCCGACTATCAGGCGAATGACCGCACGGTCGCACCCGACGCGTACTTCCCGACGCCGAAAGTCATCGACGGCTTCGACTTCGCCGGCGATGCGTACACGGGCTCGAACGCGCCGGTGCCCGACAACGATCCGATGGACTGCAACGGTCACGGCTCGCACGTCGCCGGCACCGCGGCCGGACTCGGCGTCGCCTCGGACGGCACGACGTTCACCGGCCCGTACACGAGCGGCGCGCCGTATGCTGGTCTCCGCATCGGACCGGGCACCGCGCCGGGCGCGTCGCTGATCTCGTATCGCGTCTTCGGTTGCGGCGGCAGCACGAACCTCACCGTCAACGCGATCAATCGCGCGATGGATCCGAACGGCGACAACAACCTCTCGGATCACGTCGACGTCATCAACATGTCCCTCGGCAGCAACTTCGGGACGCTGAGCAACACCTCTTCCGCCGCATCCGACAACGCCGCGCTCGCGGGTGTGATCGTCGTCGCTTCCGCGGGCAACGCGGGCGACACGTACTACATCAGCGGCGCTCCGGGCGCTGCTGCGCGCGCGATCGCGACCGCGTCGTCGATCGACAGCGGCATCAACGTCACCGTCGTGCAGGTGAACGCGCCGGGCGGCATCGCCGGCGGCTACGCCGCGCAGAACGCCGGCTTCACCGGACCGACGCCGCCCGCGCCGAGCGGACAGACGGCCGACGTCGTGCTCGGCCTCGATGCCGCGGACGGCGCGGGACCGCTGACCACTGACGCGTGCAGCCCGCTCACGAACGCGGCCGCGGTCGCCGGCAAGATCGCGATCGTCGATCGCGGCACGTGCGGCTTCCAGGTGAAAGTCGCGAACGTGCAGGCCGCGGGCGCGATCGGTTGCATCGTCTCGAACAACGTCCCGGGCGACTCCACGACGCTCATCAGCATGGGCAACACCGCGGGCCAGCCTGCGATCACGATCCCGTCCGTCTTCGTCGCAACGACGACCGGCGACATGATCAAGGCGAATCTCGCCGCGCCCGTGAACGCGACGCTCAACATCGTGCCGGGATCCGACGTCCTCTCGACCTTCTCCTCGCGCGGTCCGCGTCTCTCGACCGCGGGTCTCAAGCCCGACATCGCCGCGCCGGGACAGTCGATCACCTCGACGCAGACCGGCGTGACGTGCACCGCGGCGGCGCAGGGCTGCCTCGTCGCGAATGCCACCGGCTACATCGCCGGCAGTACGTCTCTCACGATCTCCGGAACGTCGATGGCCAGCCCGCACATGGCCGGCATCATGGCGCTGCTGCGCCAGGAGCATCCCGACTGGTCGGTCGAAGAGTTGAAGGCGCTGGCGATGAATGGCGCGAGCCATGACGTGTCGATCGCACCGAACGGTCCGAAGTTCCCGTCGAGCCGCGTCGGCTCCGGCCGCGTCGATCCGCCGAACTCCGCCGTTCGTCAGACCGTCGCGTTCAACGCGAACGACGCCGGCACGGTCAGCGCCGCGTTCTTCAACGAGTTCACGAGCGACGGCAGCGCGACGAAGACGATCCGTGTCGAGAACAAAGGCACGTCGTCGGTCACGTACGACCTCGCCATTCAGACGAAGCTCGACGCGCCGGGCATGGGCTTCAGCCTGCCGGGCGGCTCGAGCCTCACGATCAACGCGGGCGAGACCGCGCTCGTCGACGTCAACCTCGACGCCACGCGCGCGAACATGGATCACGTCAAGGAGCTCACGGTCAACAACACGCAGACCGTGACCGTGCCCGCGTCGCTCGCGAACCTCGCCATTCCGCGTCACTATCTGACGGAGGAGTCGGCGGTGCTCGTGTTCAGCATCGCGGGCGTCGAGAAGATGCGCGTGCCGCTCTTCTCCGCCGCGCGTCCCGCATCCACGATGTCCGCGCCTCCCGCGATCATCACCGGCGGCGCGCCCACCGGCTCGACCACGATTCCGCTCGCCGGCGCCGACGTTTGCACGGGCACCCTCGGCGCGGGACCGACGTGCACGGGAACGTTCCCCGACACGCAGTCGCTCGTGTCGCCGTTCGAGTTGCAGGTCGTCTCGCCGCGCAACCCCTCGGTCCCGCCGTCGCAGGACCTTCAGTACGCCGGCGTCGCCGCGGATGCGACGCGCATCTGGTTCGGCCTCACCACGTGGGGCGACTGGTCGTCGCTGCAGCAGACGCAGTTCGTCGTCTACATCGACAACAACCTCGACGGCACGTTCGACCGCCAGATCGGTCATGCCAGCTCCGGCAACCTCGCGCGCACGTTCTTCGGCGCGGGCTCCGGGCAGTCCGACACCGACGCGCAGATCGTCTCCGTCGTGACGCTGCCCGGCACGTTCTCGAACACGATCGCCGCGTCGACGCCGAACTTCGTCAACCGCGTCACGCCCGCGCAGGCGGACACGGTGCTCTACAACACGAACGTGCTCTTCATGGGCGCGACGCCGGCGCAGCTTGGCCTCGCCAACGTGAACGCGCCGTTCCGCTACAAGATCGAGACGTGCCCCGGCAACGCGCCGTGGTGCCAGGCCTTCTTCGGCTTCCACTCCGATGACGCGGTCGGTCCCTTCTTCTGGAGCGGCGCCGCGCGCGGTCTCGATTTCAGCAACGGCAGCAACCTCCTCCCCGACCTCAACGGCGGCTCGGTGCCCGTGACCTGGAACGTCGCCAACATGACGACGAACGGCTCGGTCGGCGCGCTCCTGCTGCACCACCACAATGCGGCCGGACGCCGTGCGCAGATCGTTCCGCTCGACACCGCGCCGTCCGTCGATCTCTCCATCACCGCGGGCTCCGCGCCGTCGAACCCGCCGCTCAACTCGAACATCGTCGTCACCGTGAACCTCACGAATCCGAGCGCGACGCCCGCGGCGAACGTGCAGGTCAACGTGCCGCTTCCGGCCGGCCTGACCTGGGTCAGCGACAACTCGGCCGGCACGTACAACGCCGGCACGGGAATCTGGACCGTGGCCGCGCTCCCCACCGGCACGCAGACGCTCAACATCACCGCAACCGTCATCACGACGGACCCGCTCGACGTGCTCGCGCAGATCACGGGCGGCACTCCGTTCGATCCGAATCCGGCGAACAATCAGTCGTCGTTCGTCGTCTCCGCGCCGCGCTCGGCCGATCTCGTCACCGCGATGTCGACGAGCGGCGCGACCGCGTTCGCCGGCACGCCCATCAGCTACACGATCACCGTCACGAACGGCGGCAACGATCCCGCGTACAGCATCGACGTCGCCGACAGCTTCCCGACGATCCCCGGCCTCGCGCCGACGACGGCCAATCCGTCGCAGGGCGTGTTCGACATGCCGAGCAAGACGTGGAACCTCGCCGGCCTCGGCAAAGGCAACTCCGCCACGATCGTCCTCGGACTGAACGCGCCGAACATGGCCGGCGCGCTGCAGAACAGCGCGACCGCGAGCGCATCGACCGCCGATCCGAACGCGGCGAACAACACCGACACGAAGAGCATCCAGATCCTCTCGCCGTCGAACGTCAACGGCATCAAGAACAACAGCGGCCAGTCGTACATCGGCGGCACGATGACGTACTCGATCACGCTGACGAACAGCGGCTCGTACGATCAGCAGGACAACCCGGGCGCCGAGTACACCGACGTCCTCCCGTCGACGATGACGCTCGTCTCCGCGAACGCGACGAGCGGCACCGCGGTGGCGACGATCGGCACGAACACCGTGACGTGGAACGGCAGCATCGCCGCGTCGGGCGGCACGGTCACGATCACGATCACCGCGACGGTCAACAACACCGCAGTCCCGGGCAACACGATCACGAACACGGCGACGATCAGCTACGACGCGGATGGCGACGGCATCAACGAAGCCACGCGCAACCCGAGCTCGAACTTCGTCGTCACCTCGCCCGCGACGGTCACCGCCACGAAGACGGTCGCCGGCCAGTTCTATCCGGGCGGCACCGTGACGTACACGGTGGTGCTCACGAACAACGGCCCCGCCGTGCAGTTCGACAACGTGGCGAATGAGTTTGCCGACATCCTCCCGTCGTCGCTCGTCATCGTGTCCGCGAATGCCACGTCCGGTACCACGAACGCGCTCACCGTCACCAACGCCGCGACGTGGAACGGCAGCATCCCGGTGTCCGGCACCGTGACAATCACGATCACGGCAACAGTGGCTCCGAGCGCGACCGCCGGATCGACGATCTCGAATCAGGGCAACGCGTTCTACGACGCGAATGGCGATCTCACGAATGAAGCGACCGCGCCGACGGACAACCCGAGCACGGGCACTGCCGGCGACGCGACGAGCTTCACCGTCGTCTCGCCCGCGAACATGACCGCGACGAAGACGGTCGCCGGCCAGTTCTATCCGAACGGCACCGTAACGTACACGGTCGTGCTCACGAACAACGGTCCCGCGGCGCAGCTCGACAACCCCGGCAACGAGTTCTCGGACATCCTCCCGAGTTCGCTCGCCCTCGTGTCCGCGAACGCGACCTCGGGTACCGCGTCCGCCAACACCGGCACGAACACCGTGCTGTGGAACGGCAGCATCCCGGTGTCCGGCACCGTGACCATCACGATCACGGCAACAGTGGCTCCGAGCGCGACCGCCGGATCGACGATCTCGAATCAGGGCAACGCGTTCTACGACGCGAACGGCGATGGCACCAACGAAGCGACCGCGCCGACGGACAACCCGAGCACGGGCACTGCCGGCGACGCGACGAGCTTCACCGTCATCACACCCGCGAACCTGACCGCCACGAAGACCGTGACCGGTCAGTTCTACCCGGGCGGCACCGTGACGTACACGATCGTCATGACGAACAACGGTCCGTCGACGCAGGTCAACGACTTCCAGCACGAGTTCACGGACACCGTCCCGGCCGGAATCACCCCGGTCACCGCCAACGCCACTTCGGGTACGGCCGCGATCCTGACGGGTCCGCTGGTCGCCTGGGACGGAAGCCTCGCGAACGGCGCAAGCGTCACGATCACGTTCACCGCGACGGTGAACGCCGGCGTGACCGCGGGCACGATCATCTCCAATCAAGGTTCGGCGCACCCCGACACGGACGGCGATCAGATCAACGACGGCAACGTTCCGACCGACGATCCGACGACGCAGGCCGCGGGTGACGCGACCAGCTTCACCGTCATCTCGCCCGCGACGATCACCGCGAACAAGACCGTCTCCGGTCAGCTCCGCGCCGGCGGCACGATCGCGTACACGGTCGTGCTCTCGAACAGCGGCGTCGCGCCGCAGCAGAACAACAGCGGCAACGAGTTCATCGACGTCCTCCCGGCGCAGCTCACGCTCGTCTCCGCGAACGCCACGTCCGGCAGCGCGGTGGCGACGGTCGGCACGAACACGGTGACGTGGAACGGCAGCATCCCGGCGAGCGGCAGTGTGACGATCACGATCAACGCGACCGTCGCGCCGAATGCGACCGCGCTGTCGACGATCTCGAACCAGGGCTCGTTCAACTACGACGCGGACGGCGACGGCACCAATGAAGCCTCGGGCGTCACGAACGATCCGGGCACCGGCGCCGCGAACGACGCCACGAGCTTCGTCGTGCTCTCGCCCGCGAACATCAGCGAGGCCACGAAGAGCGTGACCGGCGCGTACTACCCGGGCTCGGTCGTCACGTACTCCATCCTCCTCCGCAACACCGGCACGTCGACGCAGCTCGACAATCCGACCGACGAGTTCACCGATACGGTCCCGGCCTCGCTGACGGTCACCAACGTCACCGCGACCTCCGGCACCGCGGCGCACGTCGGCAACGCCGTGACGTGGAACGGCTCGCTCGCGAGCAGCGCCACCGTCACGATCACCATCACCGCCACCGTCTCGAACAGCGCGACGCAGGGCACGATCGTGTCGAACCAGGGCGTCGCGCATTACGACGCCGACGGCAACGGCTCGAACGAAGCCACGCGCAACACCGACAACCCGTCCACGGGCACGGCGGATGACGCGACCGACTTCACCGTCGTCTCGCCGTCCGGCATCAGCGCGCCGTCGAAGACGGTCGCCGGCTCGTTCCGCGCGAACACGAACGTGACCTACACGATCTCGATTCACAACGGCGGTCCGGGCGCGCAGCTCGACAATCCGGGCGATGAGTTCACCGACACGCTTCCCGCGTCGCTCGCGCTCGTCTCCGCGAATGCGTCGAGCGGCACGGCCGTCGCCGACATCCCGAATCGCGTCGTGCATTGGAACGGCTCGATCGCGAACGGCGCCGACGTGACGATCACCATCACCGCCACGATCCTCGGCACCAACGCGCCGCTGTCCTCCATCTCCAACCAGGGCACGTTCTTCGCCGACGCCGATGGCAACGGCACGAACGAGACCAGCATCGCCACGAATGATCCGGGTACGCCGGCACCGGGCGATGCGACGAGCTTCAGCGTTACGTCGCCGGCGAACATCGCCTCCGCGACGATGAGCGCATCCGGCTCGTTCGCGCCGGGCTCGAACGTCACGTACACGGTCGTCATCAACAACGGC
>DATELS010000512.1:0-3472 GCA_035276365.1 Thermoanaerobaculia bacterium | reverse complement strand
CGAGATACGCGATGCCGAGGAGCGCGGCCGACGCGCGGAAGATCAATCGCTTCGGATAGCGCAGGACGAGCAGCACGAGGATCGTCAGCGCGACGATGGCCGCGTCGAAGATGGCCAGATCGCGGCGCCCGGCCATCGCGTGCGCGATCGCCGCGCACAACGCGAGCGCGCCGCCGATGAGGAAGATGAGGCGATAGAACTTCGCGCCCGCGTTGCGGCGCCCGACGAGCGGGAGGAAGAGGTAGAGCCCCGCGGCGGCGTCGAGGAGGAAGAGCGCGAGAAGCATTCGCGGCGCGGATTATACGGAGCGGGTCACCGCACGACGCTGCTCGCGCGCACCAACCGGAATCCTTGCGCCTTCAGCGCGGGCAGTTCCTCCGTGAGCACGCGCACGGTGACGTCGTGCGGGTGGCCGATCCCCACGGCGACCCCGCGCGACTCCGCGGCCGACGCGAGCGCGGCGAGCTGCTTCCGCACCGCGCGCTCCGTCATCACGTCGTCGAGGAACACGTTGCGCGTCGCGGTGCGCACGTTCATCTCTCTCGCCACCTGCGCGGCGACGGAGCCTCCCGACGTGCGCGAGTCGACGAAGTACATCCCCTCCGGCAGCGCGCGGATCACGCTCGTCATCACGCGGCGGTCCGACGTCGCGAGCGATCCCATGTGATTGTTCACGCCGCTCGCGTACGGGATCGCGTCGATGTTCTCGCGCGTCAGGCGCGCGATCTCCGCGTCATCCATCGATGTCAGGATCGCGTTGCGTCCCGGCGTCTCGCGTCCGATCGGCTGCATCGGCAGATGGCACAGCACCTCGAAGCCGCGCGCGTGCAGGCGCTCCGCGAACTCGGTCGCGCGCGTGCCGTTCGGAAGGATCGAGCAATTGAGATTCGGATCGAGCGACATGAGCTGATCGAGCGGCTGTCCGTCGAAGCCGAGGTCGTCGATGATGAGGACGATGTCGCCGCGGTGCGTGCGGTGCTTCGGCTTCACGCGCGGCAAGGCGGGCGTCGGCGTTTCGGCGGCGCGCGACGGCGTCGGCGCGATCGTCGTCGCCTGCACGGCGTGAATCGCGTCGCGTGGCGTCGCGCCGCCGTTCATCCACTGCCACGCAAAAAAAATGGCCAGCCCCGCGAGAGGGATGGCCATCAGAATCGCGATCGTCTTGAAGGAAGAGCGCGTCTCGCTCAGGCTACGCCGCCTTTTTCAACGCGGGCGCGCCGAAGAGCTGCAGCGCCTTCTCGAGAATCAAATCTTCCTCGGGTTTCTTCTTCGCCTTCCCCTTCTTCGCCTCGCTCTCGTCGAGCGCCTGCGCGGAGAGATCGACCGAGACATCGGGCTTCACACCCGCGTCGCCGATCGCCTTGAGGTCCGGAGTCGTGTAGTGGCCGATCGTCATCTGCACGCCGCCGCCGCTCGGCAACGGGATGAACTTCTGCACGATGGCCTTGCCGTACGTCGTCACGCCGATCACCTTGCCGCGGTTGTTGCCGCGGATCGCGGACGCGAAGATCTCCGCGCCGGATGCGGTCGACGTATCGGTCAGCACCTCGAGCTCGCCGTCGTACGACGTCTCGCGATCGGCCTGCCAGCGCTTCGGATCGACGCGGCGTCCTTCGAGCGACGTGATCACGCCGCCGCTCAGGAGATCGTCGGCAGCGGTGATCGCTTCGTCGATCGAGCCGCCGGCGTTGCCGCGCAGATCGACGATCAGCTTGCGCGCGCCGCGCTGCCGCGCCGCATCGAGCGCGGTGCGGAACTGCGCCGCGGTGCCTTTCTCGAAGTACGGAACCTTGATGTACGCGATGCCGGAGATCGTGTCCGACTTCAGCGCGACCGGATGGAATGCCGCGGGCGCGACGGTCACCTCATCGCGATGCGTCTCGCCGCCGCGCAGCACCTGCAACTTCAGCGGACGGTTCTTGTGCAGCGCGTCGCGAATCTGCCAGATGGCCATGCGCATCGTCGGCTGGCCGTCGATCTTCTCGAGGAAGTCGCCGCGCTCGATGCCCGCCTTCTCCGCGGGAGAGCCGGCGACGGTCGCGATCACGTACGCGTAGCCGAAGCGCTTCGTGACGATGAACCCGAAGCCATTGTCCTCGACGTCCTGGAAGCCTTTGTACGACGCCATCTGCGCGGGCGGCACGTAGTAGCTGAACTCGTCGATGGCGTCGGTGACGCCGGAGAACGCGCCGTCCATCAGCTTCTCGGACTCGACGGGCTCCACGTAGTTGCTCCTCACGAGATCGAACACCTCGGAGAAGATGCTGATGTAGCGGTAGACGTTGTTCTTCTGCGCGTTCTGTCCGAACAGCGCGCCGGAGAGCAGCGTGATCATCAAGCCCACGGAAAGGATCAGGAAGCCGATCTTCTTTTTCGTCATTGTCTTCGTCTCGTCAGCGTAGCCACTTGCGCGGGTCGTCGGGGCGGTTGTCCTGCCGGACCTCGAAGTAGAGATGGCCGCCGTTCGTCTCCTCGCTCTCGCCGACCCCTGCAATCGACTGGCCCGTCGCAACGCGATCGCCGACGGCGACCGACGGACCTTTCAGGTTTCCGTACAGCGAGAAGATGCGGTTGCCGTGGTCCAGAATGATCAAGTTCCCGTATCCCTTGAACCACTGTGAAAATAGAACTGTTCCCTGGAACACCGCGCGTACTTGCGTGCCCGCGGCTGCCTCGATTTTGAGGCCGTTGTTGATCGTATAGGTTGCAAACTTCGGGTTACGCTGCCGCCCGAACTCCTCGAACACGCGCCCGCGAACCGGCCAGTCGAGCGCTCCCTGAAACGCGCGGATGTCGGTCGCGGGCTCGAGTCCACTCTTCTGACGCGACAGCGCGTCGACAAGTCTCTGCAGCCGCCGTGCTTTTTCTTCGAGCGCCGCGAGCTGCTGCGCGGTGCCGGTCTCGGTCGTGCGCAGACGCGCGACCAGCGCTGCCTTCGTCGCGTAGGAGGTCGCGACCGCGCGCCGCCGCTCTTCGACGACGAGCCGCGTGCGATGCAGACGGTCGCGCTTCTCGACGAGCTGCGCGGTGCGCACCGCGAGCTGCTGTCGCGTCGCCTGAAAGCTCGAGACGAGACGCGCGTCGCGCGACACGAGATAGCTGAGCATCGAGATCGCCTCGAGCGGATTGCGATCGCTGTCGATGGAGAGCAGCATGCGGACGTAGCTGAGACTGCCGAGGCGGTAGAGGACGACGACGCGTTTGCGAAGATCGTCCTTCTGCCGCGCGATGCGCGGCACGAGCTGCGCGATCTGCGCCTCCAACCCCTGCTGCTCCGCCGCCAGCTTCGCCTCGGCCGCGCTCGCGAGCTCGAGCTCGTGCGTGTGAATGCCGAGCTCGAGGTCGACTTCCTGCAGCTCGCGCTCCGCCGACTGCGCCTGGCGACGCACGTCTTCGAGCTGCTTGCGCAGGCGGAGGATGTCGCCGCGGATGCGGTCGAGGTCGTTGCGCTGCGCGTGCGCGGGCAGCAGGA
>DATELS010000511.1:0-7154 GCA_035276365.1 Thermoanaerobaculia bacterium | reverse complement strand
AGAAGCTCTCCTGCCAGCCGAACGCCGGCCTGCCCCGCGACGTGAACGGCCGCCAGATGTACATGGCCTCACCCGACTACTTCGCGAAGTACGCGAAGCGGCTGATCCATAAGGGCGTGAAGTTCATCGGCGGCTGCTGCGGTACGACGCCGGAGCACGTGAAGATGATGGCCGATGCGGTGCGTCCGCTGTCGCCGCGACGCTCGTTCGTGATCGTCGAGAGGAACGGCAAGACGGGCGAGAAGCCGCAGGGCGTGGAGCCGGCCGCGATCGCGACGCGGTCGAACTGGGGACGCAAGCTCGCCGCGGGCGAGTTCGTGACGACGATCGAGATCGTGCCGCCGAAGGGACCGAATCCGGAGTCGATGATTCAGTCGGTGCGCTCGATCCGCGAGGCGGGCGTGGACGCGGTCAATGTGCCGGACGGTCCGCGCGCGCAGAATCGCATGGGCGCGATCGCGGTGGCGGTGCTGCTGCAGCAGCAGATCGGGATCGAGACGGTGCTGCACTACTGCTGCCGCGACCGCAACCTCCTCGGCATGCACTCGGATCTCCTCGGCTGCGCCGCGCTCGGTCTGCGCAATCTGCTGCTGATCACGGGCGATCCGCCGAAGATGGGACCGTATCCCGAGGCGACGGCGGTGTTCGACATCGACTCGATCGGACTCACGAACATGGTTGCCCTCATGAACCGCGGTCTCGACCTCGGCGGCAACCCGTTCGGCGAGCCGACGCGCTTCACGATCGGCGTCGGCGTGAATCCCGGCCATCTCGATCTCGACTACGAGCTGCGCCGCCTCGACTGGAAGGTGAAGGCCGGCGCGGAGTACGCGATCACGCAACCGGTCTTCGACGTGCATCAACTCGAACACTTCCTCGCCCGCATCGAGTCGATGCGCCTGCCCGTCGTCGCCGGCATCTGGCCGCTGCTCTCGTACCGCAACGCGCAGTTCATGAACAACGAAGTCCCCGGCGTGTCGGTGCCCGACGACGTGATGGAACGCATGCGCCTCGCGAGCGAGAAGAGCAAGGAACACGCGCTGCGCGAAGGCGTCACGATCGCGCGCGAGACGCTCGAACGCGTCCGCGGCCGCGTGGCGGGAGTGCAAGTGTCCGCGCCACTGGGGCGGGTCGATCTCGCGCTGCAGGTGTTCGAGGGCTTGGTGGAAGGGCGGGCGGCGACGACGGCGGTGTGAGCATGACCGCGCGTCGTCCTACGGTTTACGTCGAAACGAGCGTCATCAGCTACCTCGTTGCGCGACCGAGTAAGAATGCGCGCGTCGCCTCGAACCAAGAGCTCACGCGCAATTGGTGGGCAACGCGCAGGCAGGAATTCGAGTTGTACGCATCGGCGGTGGTCGTGGGTGAAGCGCAACGAGGCGATGCCGCCGTCGCGAGCGATCGGATGGCGATCGTACGGGAACTTCAGCTCGCGCAAGTGACGCGTGACGCTCTCGACCTTGCCGCAGCGTTGGTCGCAGGGGCGGGTGTGCCGAAGAAGGCGAACGAGGACGCACTGCATATCGCTGTAGCTGCAACCAACGGCTTGGACTACCTTCTGACATGGAACTGCACGCACATTGCGAATGCAGTCACCATCCCGCGTGTTAATTCAATCTGCCGGCTGCGTGGATTTGAACCGCCGCTGATCTACACACCGCAAGAGTTCATGGAGGGCTGACTCGTGGAAGATCCGATCGTCGACGAGACTCGCGAAGCACGGCGTCAGCTCGATGCTGAATTCGGAGGCGACCTCGAAGCGCTCTTCGTTTACCTCCAGCAAATTGAAGGTGAGAACGCCGACCGGGTTGTAAAGCTCGACGCAAAGCCGCCTGCGATCGTGCAACGCAAAATCTCGTGACGCGATCCGAACGTCACACCTGATAAATCGAATCCCGCCGCTGCGGCCCGCAGGTCGAGCATGCGCCCACCGGCGATCCGCACTTCAACCCTTCCCGGATCGCTTTCAACTTCACGCCGCCCGTGATGGAGAGCATCGGGTCCGAGCCGGCGAAGCCGATGGCGTGGTCGTAGTACTGGCAGGGGAAGACGGCGCCGCTCGGGCGGATGACGTACGTCGTGTCGGGGTAGCGGCAGCCGATTGTGCGCTCCTGTTTGAGGGCGCCGAGGTGTTCGAAGCGATCGAGGCCGGCGCGGATGCGCCAGAAGCGCCAGGCGGCGCGCTCGATCCAGCCGCGCGGATGCGACGTCAGTTTCGGATACGCCATCAGGCGCAGGCCGCGGCGAACCGCGTCGCGCGCGACCGACATCAGTTCATCGTGCAGCGTGTCGCCCGTGAGCAACTGTCCTGAGACGTCCGCGCCTTGCGCGGGCGCGATCAGGCGGACGTCGAGCTCCGTCGCGCCGATCGATTCCGCGAACGCCGGCATCTCGTGAATCTCATCGCGATTCGCGCGCATCCACGTGAACGTCAGGCGGATATTCGGACGCTTCGCCGGACGTGAGGATCGCAGGAGCTCCAGCTTCTCCATCAGCCGCTCCCACGTCGCGCCGACTCGGATCGTCTCGTACGTCTCTTTCCGCACGCCGTCGATCGAGACTCCCACAGTGTTCACCTTCGCGTCCACGATCGCCTTCGCCGTGTGCTCCGTGAGCGGGATCAGATTCGTCGGGAACCAGAGATCGGGCACGTTGTAGCGTCCCGCGATCGTGACGATGTCCGCAAACTGCGGATGCATCAGCGGCTCGGCGGCGCTGCCGAGGACCACGCGCTTCGCGTGCGGGAAGTATTCGCGGGCGATCCGCTCGAACAGCTCCACCGGCATCGGACCCGACGTCGCGTACGGTGGAAACGAAATCCGGTCCGTGCTCGAGAAGTGGCACATCCGGCAGCGTAGGTTGCACCGGTCGGTGATGTCGAGGATGACGCTGATCGGCCGCATGAGGCATGCATGACGCGCGCCCTGCGCCCGCGCGTCACCGCCGCCGCAGCACGGTCAGGCTCACGTCATCCTCTGGAATCGTGTCGCCCATGAACAGGCGCCACTCGCCCATGATCGTGTCCACCATCGCCTGCGCGCCCGACTCCGGATGCCATCCCGCGATCACCTCCAGATAGTGATCGCCGAACTCGCGCTCGCCCGCGTTGCGCGCCTCCGTCAGTCCGTCCGAGTGCAAGAGCAGTCGCTCGCCGTGCTCCAGCGAGCCGCTCACGATCTCCCACGTCAGCCCCGGTTTCACGCCAAGCGGATAGGCGCCGCGGCCGATCGCCTCGATGATGTGTCCCGTCGAATCGATCTTGAGGATTGGCGGATGTCCCGCGATCGTCGCGAGGAACGAGCCGTTCTGCGACAGCAGCAGATAGCAACACGAGAAGAACGAGCGCGAGCCGCCGGTGCGGCAGAGGATGCGATTCAGCGACGCCATGATCGACGGCGGTGTCGCGTCGACTTCGAGCTGCGTGCGAAACGCCGCGTGCGCGACCGCCATCACCAGTCCCGCGGCCATTCCGTGTCCCGACGCGTCGCCGAAGAGCACCGCGATGCGGCCATCAGGCAAAGGTACGAAATCGTAGATATCGCCGCCGACCGTATTCGCGATGCGGTTGAACGCCGCGATCTCCCACTGCTCGCTCGACGGCATCTGCTTCGGAATCAGACTGGCCTGCAGATCGCGCGCGAGCTGCAGCTCGTCGCGGAACTTCACCTTGTCGATCAGCTCCATCGCCAGCAGCAGCGTCATGAGCAGGAACATCGCCGTGATCTGGATGAACGTCATCACCGGCGGCCTGCGCATCGCGTGGAAGATCGACATCAAGCAGACGAAGAAGAAGGCGAAGGAGAAGACGAAGAGGACGCGGCGATGCGGCGCGAGCTTCTTCGCCAGACCGTAGAAGATCGCGCTCGTCGTGCGGATCCAGCGGCGGATCGCTTTCGGATCGTGCTGAATCGCCTCGCCGTCCGTGTGCTCGGCGATGAGCATCTTCTTCGTTTCCGGCCACTCGAGCGCGTAGAAGCCCGTCACGTCGTTCGTCGTCAACGACGTCACGGTGTCTTTGCCGAGGTTCAGCCAGTCGCGAATGCGAGCCACATGGGGATTCTACGGGCTTGTGCCCCGCGAGTTGCGAAGGGACGCCGTGCGCTCCGTTACACTGTCGCTCATGCCTCGCCAGTGGTGGCTCCTCCTGGTCCTCTGCGGGACGTTGTCCGCCCAGGAGCTGCCGTTCACGCATTTCGCGCCGGGCGGGCCGTCCGCGGCGCCGCTGCCGTCCGCGAGCGTGCAGAAAATCATTCAGGATCATCAGGGCTTCATCTGGCTCGCGTTCTACTCGACCGGCGTCGCGCGCTATGACGGCCATGAGATGGAGACGTACGGCGTCGCGGACGGCGTTGCCGATCCGACCGTGCGCGAGATCGTCGAGGATGCCTCGCATCATTTGTGGGTCGCGTCGGAAGCGGGCCTGGTCGTATCGGAGAAAGCGTTGGATGCGTATGCGCCGGGCGAGCGCATTCGTTTCGTCGCGAAGATCGGCGACGTGCAGCTCACGCGCTCGCGCATGCGGCGCAACTGCGTGATCGCGGCGCCGGACGGATGGCTGTGGGTCGGCACGCAGGACGGCATCCTGCGCTATCGCTTCGACGCGCGCGGCCGCCTCGAAGCGCGTCCTTTTGATTTGGGTGTCGACGGTCCGAGCGGCATTCTGGCGATGCTCGTGCGACGCGACGGCACCGTGCTCGCGAGCTTCGCCGATCGTCGCATTCTCGCGTTGCAGCCGGGCGGCGCGCGACGCGTGTTGTTGCAAGGCGTGTCCGCGGCGAGTGCGCTCGCGGAGACCGCGGACGGCACGCTGTGGGGCGGCAACGTCGACGGCACCGTGTGGAAGCTCGAGAACAGCGCGCCGCGCGTCGTCAATCACGATCTCGCGGAGCGCGTCGTCGCGATCACGCCGACCCGCGATGGCCGCCACGTCTGGATCGCCAGCCTCGGCACCGGCGCGGTGCGACTCGATGCGAGCAATCCCGCGTCGCGCATGATCGTCACGCGCGCCAACGGTCTGCTCGGCGAAACGCTGTGGACCATCTTCGAAGATCGCGAAGGCAACTTGTGGTTCGGACAGAACGGCGGCGCGTCGCGATTGCGCAAAGGCTACGGCGCGTTCTTCGCGTGGACGTCGCGCACGACGCCGGAGCTTCCCGACCAGAGCACCTTCGCCGTCGTGCCGAAATGGCGCGACGCGTTGTGGGTCGCGACCGGCAGCGGCGTCGCCGCGCTCGCGCCCGCGGGCACGAACACGCTGACGGTCGACGACGGCCTGCAGTCGAATCAGATCTACTCGATCACGGACGAGGGACCGGAACGCTTGTGGATGGCGACGGCGTCCGGCGTGAGCTGCTTGTCGCTGCCGGGACACGAGCCGCCGCCGATTGTCGCGGAAGTCAAGAGAACGCCGGTCAGCGTGCACGGCACCGGCTACGTCGTCACCGCCCTCGGACTCGACACGACATACGCCGCGCGCCGCTTCGGCAACGCGATGTGTTTCGCAGGAAGCTGGGGCGCGGCATGTCTCGCGGACGGGAAGTGGCTCCTCTTCCGCGCGCACGCCGGACTCTCACCCGCGGGCGCGACGAGCATCGCCATGGACGGCCACGGATTCCTCTGGATCGGCAGCAGCGATCGCGGACTCTTTCACTCCACGGCGTCGCTCGCGGATCTCATGCGCGCGCAAGCGGCGGGCGAAGTCACGACACCCGCGTTCGTGCCCGCGTGGACGACGTCGAGCGGCGCGCCGACGAACGGCATTCGCTCGCTGATGCAGCACAACGGCATGCTGTGGGTCGGCACCGGCTCCGGACTGTCGGTGTTGCAGACCGAGAAGCCGTACAGCGCGACGAACGTCTTCGCCGGGCAGCCCGTCGTCGGCATGACTCCCTCGGCTGACGGCCGCACGATCTGGGTGAGCAACAACGCGGGACTCGTCGAAGTCGACGTGAAGACGCGCCGCGAGCTCTCGCGCGTCACGAAGGCGGACGGTCTTGTTGACGACGAGGCATGGGCGTACGGACCGCTGGCCACCGATCCGGAAGGGCGCATCTACTTAGCGACACCGAGCGGCGTCTCCGTCTTCACGCCCGCGGCGCGCGAGAAGAACGCGCTTCCTCCGATTGTCCGCCTGCGCCGCGTGACGTTGGGCGACGCGAACGAGATCGAGCTCGAATACGCGGCGCTCACCTTCGCGGACGAGGCGCGCGTGCGCTATCGCACGCGACTCGCCGGATTCGATCGCGACTGGTCGGACGAAACGACCGACACGAAGATCCGCTACACGAACCTGCCGGCGTACTTTTTCCCGCGCAACTACACGTTCGAAGTGAAGGCGCGCAACGCGGACGGCGTGTGGTCCGCGCCGACGTCGCATTCGTTCGTCATCCGCCCGCCCGTGTGGCTGCGCTGGTGGGCGGCGCTGTTGTACCTCGCCGCGCTCGGCGTCGCCGTGTGGCTGTGGAATCGCTGGCGCACGCGCCAGCTCAAGCGCAAGAACCGCATGCTCGAAGACCTCGTGCTCTCGCGGACCGAGGAGATTCGTGCGCAGGCGGGAGAGCTGGAGACGCTCGACCGCATCGTCGAAGTCATCAACCGCGAGGTCGCGCTCGAGAACGTCTTGAAGAGCATTCTCGATCAGGGCATGAAGCTCTTCCCGCAGGCGGAGAAGGGCGTGTTCCTCAAGTTCGATCACGAGACGCGGCGCACGGAAGTGTTCGCGGTCACGGGCTACGATCCCGACTTTTTCAAAGGCGTGTCGCTGTCGTTCGAAGAAGCGATGCGGCGTTACTCCGAGCGCGCGGAGCAGCTCGAGGAAGGCGTGTACCTCATCAAGGGCTCGCAGTTCGAGCATCTCGCGGGACGCGAGAAAACCGCGCATCTTCCCGTCCCCCGCGCCATGCTCGCGATGGCCGTCACCCTCGGCGGCCGCATGGAAGGCTTCCTCGTCTTCGACAACTTCTCGGACGAAAACGCGTTCGGCCGCAACGATCTGCAGAAGCTCGCGCGCGTGCGCGAGCATGCGGTGTCGGCGATCGCGAAGGCGCGCATCCTGCGCGAGCTGCAGGTCAAGAACGAGCAGGCCGAGGAGGCGAATCGGGCGAAGAGCATCTTTTTGGCGAACATGAGCCACGAGCTGCGCACGCCGATGAACG
>DATELS010000510.1:0-5438 GCA_035276365.1 Thermoanaerobaculia bacterium | reverse complement strand
ATTCACTCTCTGCTGGCGTTGTTGTGGATCGACTACTTCACACCGCTCGCTGCGGAGACCGAATACGATCAGAACCTGAAGGCCTTCCCGATCCATGTGAGCGCAACGGCCATCGCGGACGAACTGCAACGAGCGTACGGTTCGCAGCTCCTCGAGCAAGACGACCGATCGGTGCAGTTTCCTACCGTGAAAGTCGTACGGAAAGCGCTCGATGCGCTGGTGACGATCAAGCTCGCCATGGCACTACCGAATGTCACCGGCGAGTACCGCGTGCTGTATCGGCAGTTCAACGACGACGTCCTCCTGCGCTTCGCTTCGATGTTGAAGACGCCTGCGGAGAAGGTGACGGCGCAAGCCGAACTGCCGTTCGAAGAGACCTCCGCAGAGCCGGCAACGCCTCCAAAACCCACCAAAACGAAACGTAAGAAGCCGGCCTCAGGATCATCATCAACCAAGGGAAAAAAGCGGTCGAAGAAGTGATGCGAGGGCCCGTATCGCGAGCCGGGAACTCACCATCGGCAAGAGTCGGGAGGCTGCGCAAGCTAGCGCTTCCATGAATCGTCGAAGAGGTCCAATCGCATGGGCAGCACAGCGCCTTTCCGCCGAGCGCGTCGTTCTTCCTCTTCGATGTGGATGCTGAGCGTGAGATAGAGAAGCGCCGCGCGTGCGAGCTTCGCCATCCGCTTCGCTTTACCTTCGAGGACTCTCCGCTCGAGCGAATACGCGAGCGTGTCCGTCCGCATCGGATCGCCCTTCGCGATGATCCACTCAGGTTCATGCGTCTTGAGGTACTTGTGCTCGAGATGATTCCGGATCGTACTGAGTAGGGCCGCGTCGGTGAGTTGACGATCCTGCGCGTCGTCCAGGTCTCTGCTGATCCAGTAGAGACCCCTCAGCGGAAGATTCATCCGCTCGCGAAAACACTCGCGGAGCGGCTTTTTGCGGTCCTCTTTCTCGTACCAGAGAGTCGAGAAGCTGACCCGCCGCTCCTTGATCCCCAGCTCGAGATACCGGTTGAGAAAGTACGCCGTCTTGTCGAAGAGCGAGTAGAGACTTCGGTACGCGAGCTTGACCAGTTCGAGATTGAGGCCGTAGCTCGGGTAATCGAGCGTGTTCCAGAGGGGCACGTCACGATCCGGGTAGTGGGGCGCGCGGCCGTGCAAGCCTTCATGGAGGAGGAATCGTGCGGCGACGTACTCCTGCTTGAGCTGATTGAAGAAACCCTCGAGGATCGGCGGCTCACCAGTGGGCACGACGATGCTCGGCGTCAGGATCACATCCGCGGCTGCCACGGACTCGGTGACGAGGTCGTTGATCGGATTGAGGAACAGCCGGTGCTGCAGACCCCAGGTCCGGTACGCGATCTCCTCCTTCGTCTCGCCTAAAGAGAACGTACGGAACTCATGCGGCCGCTCGAGCTGGCCCGGCGGAAACGCACTCGCGATGGCCTGCATGATGCGCGTGTAGTACGCCTTCGCATCGGGATATGGAACGCGATCGACCGCCCGTTGAAAGTCCTCGTGGGCGACGTGGAGAAATGCCTCCCGATGCCCCTCGTCGTAAAGACCCTTCGCATAGTGAAAGAGGCCATAGGCCCGGTTGGCGAGCGCCATCGGGAAGTCGGGATCGATCGCCAGCGCTTCGTTCCACGCGTCGAGCGCTTCGATGCTGCGGCCGATGCTGCTCAAGCTACCGCCGAGGTTCGTCAGGATCTGGCAGCGTCGCTCCCTCGGGAGTCCGTCGAAGTCCGGCTCGTTGCGCGCCTGACGCAGAGCGAGCAACGAGCGGTCGAACGCCTCGTTCGTCCAGTTCCACGCTTGCGGGAGCGTTTCCGCTTCGCGCTTCCGCAGATCGTCCCAGGCGTTGGCGATCGTGTAGTAGTAGCTCGCCCGGATGACCGACGGCCAGGCATCAATGACCAGCTCTGCGCCGAGCGCGATCGCGTGTTTGGCCCCGCGTGCATCCCGCTCCCGATGCGCCAGATCGACGAGCACGCCGAGGAATTCAATGGCTTCCGCTGGGGAGAGGTTCGCGATGCTGGTTGTGGCGAGAAGCTGCTCGTAATCGAGAGGGATCATGGTCGAACGGCGATGGTAGCCCGAGGCACCGGGAAACATTTCAGCCCGGTTCGGCGTCTTATGGGAACGGATGCTGCTACGCTTCTCTCCTTCGATGACGCGCAAGGTGCTCGCGCTGCTGGTCGTGGTGATCGTCTCCGGGCTGGCCCCGGCGACTGCGGTCATCGGCTTCTGCGCGAAGATGCCCTGCTGCTTCGGCGAGGCAGGAGACGGTCCGGCGCTGACGGCGAACATGGCTGACTGCTGCACGACGATCAGCTGCTACGAGGGGCCGCCGCATGACCTCGCCGTATCGGGCAAGGTGAAGGTCTTCACGGCGGCCACACTGGTCACATTGCCCGTCAGACCGGCAATGCCGCAGTCTGCGGTAGCGCGGCGCACGTTCGACGACACCTCTCCGCCTCCCACGACGAGCAAGCGTCTTTCCTCGCTCTCCGTCTTCCTCATCTGATCCTCCGGTTCGCGTGATCCGGCCGGCGCGCCCCCGCGCCGTGCCTCGTCATTCCCACGCAGCTGGAGGTCTCGATGCAGTTCAAAAGCTTTGTCGCCTTCGTGGCGACCCTTCTCCTCACGTCCACCGTGAGTGGCCAGGCCATGGACTGGCACAACGCGGAAGCCGTCGCGGATGCAGCTCTCGAGCGGCACCCGGCACTCGCGACGCTCGCGGCTCGCATCGATGCGGCCGAGGAGCGGACGCGTGCGGCGGGCGCTTACCCGAATCCCATGGTCATGGCGGGCGTACAGGACCAGCAGATCGATCTCACCCGCGACGAGATGATGACCATGTACATGGTCGGCGCGTCGCAGACGATTCCGCGGAAAGGTCGTCGCGACGCGCTCAAACGCTCCGCAGGGCTGGATGTCGAGCAGCTGCGGCTCGAGGCGCGCAGCCTCCGTGAAGAGCTCCGCCGCGATGTGTTGTTCGCGTATTACGACCTGGCCACGGCCGACAGCCAGACCACGGCGACCGAGCAACTCGGCGCGGCCGTCGATGCGATCGTCGCGGCGGCGCGGTTCCGCTACGAAGTCGGGACGACGATCCAGGCGGATGTGATCCGGGCGCAGCTGCAGCGCAGCGACATCGAGCACCAGCTCCTGACCCTCGGCGGACGCCGCCGCACTGCCGCTTCCCGCCTCCTGGCGCAGCTCGGTCTTCCGGTCACGACGGAGATCCCGCGGCTGCATCTGGCCCATGCGACCGAGGCGAAAGCGATCGACGGGGTACCGACGGTGCCGCAGGATCATCCGGCCCTCGCGTCGGTGGCGACGGCGGTCGAGCAGCGCGAGCAGGACATCCGGCTGGCGAAGCTGATCGCCAAGCCGGACTGGAATCTCGAAGCGTCGTACGGCATGCGTCCGACGCAGAAGGACATGATCAGCGTCGTCGCGCGCATCGAGCTCCCGATCCGCAGGCAGTCGGTGATCGAGCCGCAGATCCGAGCGGCCGTCGCCGAACGCGATGCGGCGGCGCAGCAGCTCGACGAGGTCCGTAGGCAGTTGCTCGAAGCCCTCGGCGTCGCGTACGTGCAGCACGCCGAGGCGACGAAGCAGTTGCAGCTGCACGAACAGGTGCTCGTCCCACAGTCGAAGCTCGCCTTCGACTCCACGCTCGCCGCCTATCAGTCCGGCAAGGAGAACTTCGAGGCCGTGTTGAGCACGGAGACCGCCTGGCTGCGCCTCGAGATCGACTACTACGACTTCCTGGCGCAGCACATCAAGGCGATCACCGATTTCGAAGCGATCCAGCGTGGTGCGCGCACCGGGGCGAGCGGCGGCGGCGGCATGAACGTCGCGCCCATCGCCACCGTCCCTGCGGGGAGCTCGGCGAACGCCATGAGCTCAATGAGGTAACGCCATGAACCGACGCACACTCACCATCGTGACCGCCCTCGCGGTCGTCATCGCTTTGATTGCAGGCGGCGTGTTCTGGCAGCGCGCGCAGAACCATCCCGAAGGCACGCACGCAGAAACCGCGCAGGCCACCACTTACTACTGCCCGATGCATCCCACCGTGACGTCGGACAAACCGCGGAACTGCCCCATCTGCGGCATGAAGCTCGTCAAACGCACCGGCTCCGCGCAAGCCGATGCGGCGGCGCAGATCGCGGCATCGGCGAAGCTCGAGCCCGGCCTCGCCTCAGTGACCATCTCGCCGACGCAACGCGTTCTGGCGAACGTCAAGACCGCGCCGGTGACGATGGCCGCGAGCAGCAGCGAAGTCGTCACCACCGGACGCGTCACGTTCGACGAGCGCCGCGTCGCGCAAGTGACCTCGTACACCGCCGGACGCATCGAACAGCTGTCCGTCAATTTCACCGGCGACTCAGTCGTACGCGGACGCGCCGTAGCGACGATCTACTCGCCCGACCTCTACGCCACGCAGCAGGAGTACCTGCTCGCGCTCTCCAACCGCCAGCGGATGCGCAGCGCCGGCTTCGCGCAGGCACGGACCGCGGCGGACGATCTCGTCGATTCGACGTGGCGGCGACTGCAACTCTTCGGCATGACCGGCGCGCAGATCGATCGACTGGCAGCGGGCGGACAGCCGTTCTACACCACGACCATCATCGCGCCCGTCTCCGGCATCGTGACGCAGAAGCTTGTCGTGCCGCAGCAGTACGTGGCGCAGGGGCAGGCGCTGTTCCAGGTCGCCGATCTTTCGACGGTGTGGGTCGAGGCCGATGTCTACGAGCAGGACCTCCCGAAGATCGCCCTCGGTCAGCGTGTCTCGGTGACGGCGCCTTCTCTTCCGGGCGTGACGCTGTCCGGCACCGTAGCGTTCGTGCAACCCATCGTCGTGGGCGAGAGCCGCACCACGCGCGTTCGCATCGAGCTGCCGAACCGCAATCTACAACTGAAGCCCGACATGTACGTCAGCGTGCGTCTATTCGGCGCCGCGGGGCGTCCCGTGCTCACCGTCCCCGCCAGCGCGGTCGTCGATCGCGGCCAGCAGCAGTTCGTCTGGGTCGAAACGTCGCCCGGCAGTTTCACGTCGCGGCAGGTGACGATTGGTGCGCGGATGCCCGATCGCGTCGAGATCCTCTCCGGTCTGAACGCCAGTGAGCGGATCGCAGTCGAAGGCGGATTCCTCCTCGACTCCGAGGCGCAGCTTCAGAGCGCCACGCAGGGGTAACCATGCAGAACCTCGTTCGCAAGATCATCGAGCTGTCGGCGCGGAATCGTTTCATCGTGCTGGCGCTCTACGCGCTCCTCATCGCCGTCGGCACATGGGCGACGCTCAACACGCCGCTGGACGCGATCCCCGACGTCTCGGACAACCAGGTCATCGTCTACGTCGATTGGCCGGGCCGTTCGCCGCAGCTGGTCGAGGATCAGGTGACGTATCCGCTCGCCTCGAAC
>DATELS010000509.1:0-5139 GCA_035276365.1 Thermoanaerobaculia bacterium | reverse complement strand
TCGCCTCGCGCGACAAGCGCACGCTCGACTCCAACGATCGCGCGCGCCTCGCCGCATTTCTCGCGCGACTCGATCCCTTCGCCACCATCGTCCTGCAGAGTTGCGAGACCGGCCGCGGCTTCGCGCATCTCGTCAAAGAAGCCGCCGGTCCCACGCGCCGCGTCATCGCCGCGCGCGGCGAGATCCCGTGGAACGGCCTGCGCATCACGTCGCTCGCGCCGTTCGACGCCACCATCCGCTGCGACGACGGCGGACGGATGTGGGATTGCACCGTGCGATTGCGGTAGCCTTCGCGCCGCATGCGTTTCAAGAAGAGCCGCTTCGGACCGCGACTCGTCGCGGCGGCGCGTTCCGCGCGCCACTATCGCGACGTGCACGTCTTCATCGGCGGCACCGGCGCGGTCGGCGGCGCGGCCGCGCTGCAGATGGTGGCGATGTTCGAAGAGATGATGGCCATCCATCCGCCGGCATCGGCGGACGATGTGCCGCTCCTCATCGTCACCGGCCGCACGGACGACGAGCTGCACTCGTTCGAGTCGCGCCTCAAGCGCTTCACGCGCACGCGCTGGGGCGCGGGCAGTCCCGCACGTCCGTATCGCCACGGCTTCATCTCGCCGGGCGGCGTGCACATCCTCGTCACGCGCTTCGAGCTGCGTCCGATCCCTGGACTCGAGATCGTGACTGATGCCGACATTCACTCGCGCGCCGAAGCGGTGAACGAGTTCCTGCGCGTCGCTGCCGTCGATCGCAGCGATCCCGCGGACGCGCTGATGCGCTACGTCCGCGCGTCGCGTCCGATCACGTCCTTCCTCCGCGAGCACGGCGACAAGACCTTCCGCTCCGTCCTCCTCGGCTTTCCCCTGCCGAGCATCCTCGCGTATCAAACGGGCGGCCTGACGGTCGTCGCGAAGGAGCTCGGACTCGACAACGCGTTCATCCAGTCCGTCAAAGACGCATTCGAGTCGACGTTTGCCGACGATCTCGCCGCCGTCGCGAACGAGTGGAAGGCGCGCGTGCTCGTCGCGCACACGACCGGCGTCGGCGGCATGTACGACGAGACTCCGGACGGCGAGACCACGCTGCGCCTCGGCTTCGCGCACGCCGCGCGCGACGAGTTCCTCCGCGCGAAGCATCACGAGGCCGAGCACCTCACGCAAAAGTACGCGCGCCGCGGCATCCTCATGCTCGTCACCGCGGCGGCGATCGGCATCGATGAAGTGCGGATGCGCGAGCGCATCCCGCTGCACGGCGGCATCGTGAAAGCGCTGCGCGACGCGCCGCACGAGCTCTTTCGCGGCTCGCGCGAGCGACGACAATTCATCCAGGTCTTCAAGCCGACGACGCTACGTCTCGACGGCGAGTCGAAGCCGAAGCCGCTTCATTTCAAACGCGGCACGGACCTGCGTCCCGAGCACGCGATCCGCAGCGGCGAGAACGGCTTCTTCAGCGTCGCGAACGCCGACGCGCTCTATCGCGTGATGAAGGTCGCGTCGGTGAGCGAGCTCGGTCACGTCCTCGCCACCGTCGGCCTCCTCGGCGACGATCCGAACGTGCCGTGGTTCGAGAACGGGATCTGCTTCTATACCGAGACCGCCAACTCGAATCAGGTCTTCGATTTTCTCTACCAGCCGCTGCTCCTCGGCGCGCAGCTCGCCGGTGTCGATCCGATGGCGCTGCAGGACCTCGGCTCCGCGAAACATCAGGCGGAGCTGCACACGCTCGCGCTGCTCATTCTTCTTCATCGCGTGCGCACGCTCGACGTCGACGCGTTCGAAGAGTTTCCCGATGAGTCGTTCAACGCGCGGCGTTTCCTCCTCGACAACTCGCGCGCGCTCACGTTTCGCGACGTCGAGTCGTGGGACGTCGATGCGCTCGCGCGCGATCTCCGCGTTCTCGTCAGCGCGGACAAGCCCGGACAGTTGCTCCCGCTCAAGCCGCTCGTCGATCCGAATCAGTTCGGCGCGCGCGACGCCGCGCACATGGCGGTGCTGAAGGTCGTGCTCGACGCGGTATTCGCGGTGACGTCGCTCGGCTCGCCGATCGTGATCGAAGACGACGACGGCGCGCCCATCGCTCGCACCGGCTACTGGCTCGCGCCCCTCGGCGACATCGTCACGGACGACGACGCGCTGCGGCGTCTCTTCGAAGACGGCTACGCCAAGGCGAGTCCGTCGTGCACGCTCGAGGAGTACCAGTCGTTCCAGATGGCGGTGAACGGGTTCATCGATCTGCGTCCGATCGGCATCGTGTCGAGCGCAAAGCTCGCCGCCGATCTCGCGCCCGGCGCGGTGACGGTGCATCGCGATGACGCATCGTTCGCGGATCGATTGCAGTCGCTCGAACCGTATTCGTTCTTCGCGACATGCGGACTCGTCGCGGTGCTGCATCGCCTGCGCGCGCTCGGCGCGCTGCTGTCGCAGGCGCGCACCGATCTCGGCACGATGCAGGATTGGGTGTGGACGATGTCGCGCGACGCGCGCGGGCACACGTACGTCGTCCCCGGCGTAGTCGAGGCATTGCGGATGATCTCCGAGGCGCAGGAGAAGACGACGGGGACGGAGTGGCTGGACGGGATCTGGGGCTACGCGCGCCGTTTGCCGCGCGAGCGCGCGGACGAGATCGTCAGCGGTTCGTGATGTCGGTGTCCGCGGCCGCATTGTCGGTCGGCGAGATCACCTTCGCATGTCCCTTCATCTCCTCGGGATATCCGGTCGGTGAGACGGTCATGCTGCCGTCGGCGCGTTCGAACGGGCCGTAGGAGCGGCCGCCGACCTGGCGGTTCCAGCGCTGCCACACCGCGGCGAGCGCGACGATGCCGATGAAGATGACGACGCCGGCGATGAGGAGTCCCATGCGGATGGGTACATCACTGAACGTGCCAGAATGCCGTCATGGCAGAGCGAACCGTTGATCGCGTCGAGACCACGCAGATTCATCAGGGGATGAACGCGAGCCATCGCGTGCGCGAGGTGCTGCCGCACGGACGCTTCGAGGCGCACGATCCGTTTCTCATGCTCGCGGAGGATTGGTTCGTCGCGGGCACGTTCGGCGATCATCCGCATCGCGGCTTCGAGACGGTGACGTTCGTGCTCGAAGGCGAGGTGGTGCATCGCGACAATCACGGCGGCCACGGCGTGCTCCATCCCGGCGACGCGCAGTGGATGACCGCGGGACGCGGCGTGGTGCACAGCGAGGAGGCGGGCCCGAACGGCGCGCACTCGCTGCAGCTCTGGATCAATCTCCCTTCGCGCTTGAAGATGAGCGAGCCGAGTTACGAGGACCTGCGCGGCGCGGAGATGCCGGTGCGCCGCGAGAACGGCGCGCTGCTGCGCTTCTTCGCGCCGTCGCGCAGCCTCACGCCGATCACGATGATCGAGATGCGCATCGACGCCGGCGCGTCGATCACGTTCGATCTACCCGCCGATGACAACACGTTCATCTACGTGATCTCCGGCCGCGGCACATTCGGCGCGAACGAGTCGCGCGCAAGTGCGGGCGAGGTGGTGTGGCTCGCGCAGGACGGCGACGCGCTCACGGTTCGCGCAGACGAGACTCTGCACGCGATGCTCTGGGGCGGCACCCCGATCCGCGAACGCGTCGCCGCGCGCGGCCCGTTCGTGATGAACACGTACGAGGAGATCTACCAGGCGATCCTGGATTTTCAGACGGGACGGTTTTAGGCCATCGCGCCGAGTTGCCGCATCAACCCCAACTGATCGAGCACGACGCGGTGTTCGCTGATCTTGCCGCGCTCGAACGTGAGGATGTCGATCACTTCGAACTCGACCGGGCGGCCGCTGGCGGGGAGGCCCATGAAGTCGCCGTTGTGCGTGCCGCGGAACGTTTTGCGCGTGGCGACGCGGTCGTCTTCCGCGAGCTGTTCCGAGATCGTGACGCGGAGGTCGGGGAACGCGGCGCGGAGATTTTCCTCGAGCGACATATCTTTTCTTACGCCCTGCGCAGTGAAACGGTTTGCTGCGCGCGGCATCGAAGTCAGTAATGCTTTGGGATACGCGTCTGCAACTGCATTGGGCGGCGCAGGCCGCGGCGGGCGTCGGGCGCACGCTGCTCGCGCCGCAGGGCGACTTCAGTCACGAGAGCTTCAGCTGGTCGGGCGACGATGGTGCGCTGTTCGTCGCCAGCACGCCGCGCGCCGGGATTCGTCTGCGCGACATGACGCTGCTCGCGGGCGATGAAACGTTTCCCATGAACGGGCACACGCTCGCGGACGGCTTCGCGTTCTTCGAGCGCGTGTTCGCGTCCGCACCGTTGAAGCATCCGCCGGAGGGGATGCCCGAGCATCCGGTCGCGCGCGGCGGTGTGTTCGACGCGAATCCGCAGGATCTCGCGGAGCTCGACCGCTACTACAGCGTCGCTGCGGAGATGCTGGAGGAAGTCCGCGCGCGCGAAACGGGCGCGGGACGGGTGCGCTGCTGGCCGCATCACTTCGACATCGCGACGCTGATCACGATCAGCGGACACGGCGAAGAGGCGCACACGATCGGCGTCGGCATGGCGCCGGGCGACGAAGGCAATCGCGAGCCGTACTACTACGTCACGCCGTGGCCGTATCCGAAGGATCCGCCGCAGCCGCCGCTCGCGAGCGGCGCGTGGCACACGGAGGGTTGGTTTGGCGCGGTGTTGCCCGCCCGGGAGACAGACGCGATCCGCTCCTTTCTCGCCGAGGCGATCGGACACGCGAGAGTGCTCGTTTGACGCCTCTCATCGTGATGTTGTCGTCGTCGGCTTACCCGTCACTCCCTACCTCGTCGTGCGGCTCGCGGAGCGCGCCGTCACGCGATGCCCGTGATACCGTCTTTCCCATCATCGAGCCCACCTCCCCTTCGACCGATGCCGCGCTCGTGCCGCGGTTGCAGAGCGGCGATGCCGCGGCGTTCGAGGAGCTCGTGCGGACGCATGGTCCGCGGTTGTTGCGCGTCGCGCGGCGCATCTTGATGTCGGAGGAGGATGCGCGGGATGCGGTGCAGGACGCGTTTGTCGCCGCGTTCAAGTCCATCGGCAAGTTCAACGCGCAGAGTCAGCTCTCGACGTGGCTCCATCGCGTCGTCATCAACGCCTCGCTCATGCGGCTGCGCACGAAGAAGCGTCGGCCGGAGGAAGACATCGAAGAGTACCTGC
>DATELS010000508.1:0-7799 GCA_035276365.1 Thermoanaerobaculia bacterium | reverse complement strand
AGCAACCGGCTGCCGGCCGGCGCGCGCGGGAGAGTGGATAGGGTCACCGGCGCAAGTGTATCGCCGCGCCGCGCGAGCCGCTTCGCCTGCGCGAACGCGCCCGCGTTCACGAGACGCTCGAACGTCGGCGCATAGGTCTCGTCGAAGAGCGACGGCGGAAGTCGTTCGACCGCGCGCACGGCTTCATCGGGATCGAATGCGGCGAGCGCCATCGGCAGATGCTTGCGGCTCTGGCGCAGCAGCATCTCCGTCTCGCCGTCGAAGATCGCGAATGGAAGCGCGCCGCCGCGAATCTTCTCCGCGACGTCGATCGCCGCGGCGAAGCACGCGGCCGCGCGATCGGGTCGCTGCAGATGGTTGAGCTCGAGGATGCCGGAGAAGAAGAGCGCGCAGCTCAGATTGAACGGAATGTTCGTTCCGACGTTGGGGAAATCGAATCCGTAGCATGCGGCGTACACCTTCGCGAGAAAGTCGCGACTGGCGATCGCGTCGTCGTACAAACCCGCGTTCACGCACTCCTTGAAGTGGCGATACGCGAAGCCGCATGCGAGTGAAGACGTTGCGGGCACTTCCTTCTTGCGCGTATCGAGGTAATCGCGAAGGAGCGCGCGCTCCGCGTCCGGATCGCGCGGAAGGAGACGCTGCATCGCGGCGGCCGAGGAGGAGGCGAAGGCGCGGAGAGTCTCGGGGGACTCCTCGATCACGATCGACGTGAAGCCCGCCATCGACAGCACGCGCGTGAGCGACGCGCGGTCGTACAGCACGAGGTGAAAGCCGGGGCTCAGCGCGCGCGCGAGCATCCCTTCCTCCGTCTCCGGCCGCACGATGTTCGCGTTCGGCGTCGACAGCACGAGCATGCCTTCGCGCGAGAGGCGTCCGTGAATCGCGGAGAGCAGCGAGTGCGGATCGGCGACATGCTCGAGGATCTCGGAGCAGAGCACGAGGTCGAATGCGTCCGCACCGACATCGAGCTGCGCGTCAAAGTACGTGTGCAGCACCGGGACGCCCAGCGCCGCTGCGCCCTTCACGGCGAGTGGCGAGGGATCGACGCCGAGGACCTCCCAGCCGAACGAGAAGCGGGCGAAGTCGAGAGCGAACGGGAAGCTGCAGCCGACTTCGAGGCAGCGCCGCACGCTCTTCGGAGGAACGCGCAGCAGCGGCGCGACGACGAGATCGATCCCCGCGCCCTGCTCGACGTAATAGTCGAGCATCTGCGGGGTCTCCAGTCCGTAGTCGGGCGCGGTGAGATCGTCGAGAAACGCGGCGCCGCAATGCGCGCAGCGCAGAAACGTGATGCGCGGAACGCCGGGGATCACGTGTTCCGCCGTCAGCAGCGTCGCCTTCGAGCCGTCGGTGCCGCAGACAGGACATCGCGCGCGCACTTCCCCCTGCACCCATTCGATCGGCATCGCGGCGCGAGTCTACCAGCCGCGCTTGCGGGCGAGCCGCTCGCGCTTCTACTCTGGCGGGCGATGAAGAAAGCACTGGTGTTCGTCGTCGCGCTTGCGCTCGTCGTCTGGGTCATCTCGTGGTTCCGCACGCCGGCCGTCGTGGCGAAGGCGGCGGCGAAGCCGTGGCCCGGAACGCTGGGAACGCTCGACGCGGTCGCGCGACGCTACACCGCCATGCAGGGCAACGACGCGGCGAAGAAGCTCACGTCGCTCGCGAAGGCGCTCGAAAAAAACGAGACCATCGAGGCGTACGTCACGCATGAAGTCTCGCGCGGCGAGCTCACGATCGGCGCGCCTCCCGCGGTGCCCGACGTCAACGCCATTCGCGACCTTCTGCTGCGCGAGTCCGTCGTGTGGCCGCGTCCCGCGGGCATCGGCGAGATCGGCGATCAGGACACGTCCGAGCGTCGCGGCGCGCACATGCGCATGGCGCGCGCGCTCGTCGCCAGCGCTTTGTCGAAGGCGCGCACGCAGGACGCCGCAGGATGGGAAGACTTGCATGCGGCGTGGAACCTCGCGAAGTCGATCGAGCCGCAGCCGCAGATGCTGTCGCAGACCGCCGCGTTCTCGACCGCGCGCATGATCAACGCCGTCGCGTGGAAGATGCCGCTGCCCGCGCCGCCGTGGTTCGACGAGCTGCAGCAGCACGACTACGTCCCGCGGCTGCTCGAGTCCTTTCAATATCAGGCCGCGTCGTACTGGAACGACACCGCGCGCACGTTTCCGACGAAGTGGCTCGCCGACTCCGTCGAACACGATCGCCGCATCGCCGAGACGGTCTTCAAAGAGACGCGCTGCGACATGACCGTCCCCATGAACGACCTCGGCGTCGACCTCGCGTCCGTGTGGCGCCGCGCGCTGCGTTATCGCGCCGAGCGCGAGGCGACCGCGAACGCGTTGCGCGTCCGCGAAGACAAGCCGATCGACACGCGCTCGCGCTGCAGCGACGGCACGTGGGCGTTCGACGGCAAGACGCTGCGCTTCAGCCGCGAGATCGCAATGGCGCCGCCGAACAAGCCCATGCCCCTCGTTTTGCGTCTGAAGACGTAAATCGGGGACATCGCGACTTTACAATTTTTTACACGCCCGGTTGCTCCGGGACGCGATCCCGCCCTATATCCTTAATCAAACCCGCTCAATCGCGTCCAAGGAGTCCACGATGCCCACTGTCCGCATGGCCTGCGCGCTCTTTCTGCTTGCGCTCGCGATTCCTCTTGCCGCGCAGTACCAGACTCCGGAAATCGACGGCATCGTCAACGACGGCGAGTACGCGCATAGCAGCGGCAACTGGTCGATGACCTGGGATGCCACATATCTCTACATCGCCAAGTCGAATCTCGCGGACTCCTTGAATAACGCGCTCATCGTCTATGTCGACATCGATCCGCAGTCGACGCCGACCGCCGGCACGAACAGTAACGGCAACACCACCGGCGTCACGGATTACTCGAACACGCCCGACTTCCTTGCCTTCCGCGCCGACGCGCGCATCCTCGGCACTCTCAACGATCCCGCGATCGGCTTGAAGAACGGCTCCGGCTCCTGGGGCGCGGACGACACCAATGGCTCCTACATCTCCCAGGCCACGCTCGGCACGACGCGCGAGCTGCGCATTCGCTGGGAGGCGTTGAGCGGCAGTCTCACCATTCCGTCCTCGTTCCGCTGGTTCGGCTACGAGTCGACCACCGGCGGCACGATCTCGGATCCCATGCCCGCCGCCAATACCACGATCCCGACTTCCGTCCCGTACGCCTATTCGATCGCCAGCACCGCGAACGGATCCTCCACCGACCCGTTCTCCGTGCGCGAGCAGACGGTGTACGTCGGCAGCACGACTCCTTCGGTCCTCAATAGCGCCATCGGCACGGTCAACGCCGACACCACGTCCGCGCGGCGCTACATCGTCTTCAACACGATGAGCGGTACGACCATCGCGACGAGCACCGATCTCACCGCGATCACGCAGACGACGACTCTCGACGCCACGACGCATCCGTCGTACACCTCGAATCCCGTCCTCGTGCTGCAGGGATTCAGCACGAACACCAGCACCGATCACGGCATCCGTTTCAGCAGTTGCACCGGCTGCGTCGTGCGCGGATTCGTTCTGCAAAACCACGGCGACGGCGTGCAGATCACGAGCGGCTCGAACAACTCCGTCGTCGGCAACTACATCGGCACGAACGCGGCGGGCGACGCCGCGTCCGCGAACAGCGTCGGCGTGGCCGTCACCGGTTGCACGAGTTGCACGATCGGCGGCACGACCGCGGCCGACCGCAACGTCATCTCCGGCAACAGCGGCACGGGAGTCTCGGCGTCGGGCACGACGTCGCTCACGATTCAGGGCAACTACATCGGCACGAAGGCGAATGGTCTCGAGTCGTTGCCGAATCCGGTCGGCGTCAGCTTGATCAACGCGCACAGCACGCTCGTCGGCGGCACGACCTCCGGCGGCAACGTGATCAACACGACGGTCGACACGCGCATCTACACCGAGAGCTCCAATGACGTCTCCATCTACGGCAACCTCCTCGGCGTCGGCGCGAACGGCACCACGGCGCTCGCCGGCGGGAACGGAGTGTTCGCCGTCGGCGGCCAGCGCCTCACGATCGGCGCGACTTCGCCGTCGACCGCGCATAACACGATCAGCCACACCGAGGCTGCGATCCTGACCGATATCTCCGGAGGGTTGTCCATTCGAGGAAATTCGATGGAGGACAACGACTTCGCGATCGACCTCGCGGGAAGTGTCGCGCAGCCCAAGCCGACCGTGAGCGACGTGTACGTTCTGGACAACAGCCTGTACCTCACGTTTTCGCTGTCGTCGAATGTGTCGACGCAGAGCCTGCAGGTCGATCTCTACGACGCTGACACGACCTCCGGCGCGGCGAGCGAGGGGAAGACGTATCGGTTGTCGTCGCAGTGTTATGCCGGGAGCTCGCTCACCAATCAGCAGTGGACGGTCGGCTCGGGATTCAACTCCGGCGACAAGATCGTGCTCACCGCCACGAGCTTCTCCGATGCGAGCTGCACGACGCCGGGCGACGGCACGTCCGAGTTCACGTCGACCATCACCGCGAACACGCTCGCGCCGGCGATCTTCACTGGTCCGGGCAACTTCAGCGACACCTCGAAGTGGAGCGGCAGCGCGCTTCCGATCGCCTCGCAGGACTTCATCATTCTCAACTCCTGCACGTTCGACAACGGCGCGCCGACGCGCGCGTACGGCGACATGCAGATCGGCAACGGCTCGACGGCCGGCAATCTCACGTGGCAGAGCGGCAACTCCGTCGTGCTCGACGTCGATGACGTTTCGATCGGCGCCGTGACGTCCGGAACTGCCATCGACATGAGCAGCGCCGGAACGTTGCGCGTGCGCGGCAACATGACCGTCGGGTCGGCCAACTTCGCCGGCGGCACCGGCACCGTGGAGTTCACCGGCACGAGCAAGACCGTCACGTCGAACAGCGCCATCTTCCACAACATCACCGTCACCGGCTCGCTCGCGATCGGCAATCAGGTCTACTTCGACGGCACACTCAACGTGCAGAGCGGCGCGACCTTCAGCGGCGCGGCGTTCACGTTCCTTCGCGCGCTCAACGGCGCGTCGATCACGGGCAGCGGAACGAAGTCGTTCGGAACCGTCGCCGTCGGCGCCACTGCCAGCGTCACGGCGTCCGGAAACTTCTCGGTCAGTACCGCGTTCGGCGTCGACGGCACGTTCACGCCGACGGAATCGGCCGTCATCACCGGCACCGGGCTCACGTTCGCGCCCGCCGGCACGATCAGAGTCTCGCGCAACGGCTCGAACGCGATCACCGGTCAGTACGTTTTCCAGACCATCGACGTCACGAACTGCACGACGGAGTACGTGGGCACCGCGAACCAGACCATCAGCTCGCGCACGTTCAAGAACCTTACGATCAACAATCCGGTGAGCGTGCAGCTCACCGGCAACCTGACGATCACCGGCGTCGTGAACTTCGCGCAGGGACTGGCGATGGGCGTGAGCTTCGACTTCATCCTCACGAACGACTCGCCGTCCGCGGTCGTGCAGGGCACGGGATGGACGCGGCTGACGTTCCGGCGCGCCATCGCCACGGGCACGAATACGTACCTCTATCCGGTCGGCAGCACGACCCAGTCGGAGCCCGTGTACGTGACGTTCCACAACGTCACCGCCGGCGGCACCGTCCGGTTCTTCCATGTGCTGAGCCATGCCGGCAACGTCGGCGGAAACCCGGGCCTCGACCTCGGGAAGGACGTCAGCCACATCTGGTTCATGAGGTTCGAGAGCGGGACGTACGACACGTACGACATCACGTTCAACTTCGGGACGGACTACGACGCCGGCGCCGATCCGCTGAAGTTCGTCGTGCGCCGTCAGGACGTCAACACGGAAGTGTGGAGCAACGTCCCGGGCGCGACCCCCGCCGCGACGTCCATCTCCATCACCGGCGAGACCTATACGCCCGATCACTACTACGCGACGGGCCAGGCGGACATCGATCATTACGTCGTGAGCGCGTCGTCGTCGCAGTCTGCGGGAGTGCCGTTCACGACGACCGTCACCGGGCAGGACGTCTTCAACGACACGGTGAACCGCAGCGACATCGTCGTCACGATGACGAGCAACACGGGCAACGCGCAGTTCGACAGCGACGGCAACGGCACGTTCGGCGACAACACGAAGACCGTCACGAACGGCTCATTCACGATCTCGACGAAGGACAACCTGAGCGAGTCCGTGGCGATGACGGCGACGGACACCAACTCGAAGACCGGCTCGTCGTCCTCCATCGACATCATGCCGAAGGTCTTCACCGGACCGGGCTCGTTCAGCGACACGTCGAAGTGGAGCGGGAACGCGCTTCCGAACGAAGGCGCATCCTTCACCATCCTCAACGCGTGCACGTTCGACAGCGCAGCGCCGGTGCGCAGCTACGGAACCATGATCGTCGGCGACACGCTCACCTCCGGCAACCTCTCCTGGCAGGCCGGCAACGCGGTCGTCCTCGACGTCGCCGACGTCTCGGTGACGAATGGTGCCGGCACGGCCATCGACATGACGAACGGCGGCTCGCTGCGCGTGCGCGGCAACATGACCGTCGGCTCGGCGGATTTCATCGGCGGCAGCGGAACCGTGGAGTTCACCGGCACGAGCAAGACCGTCACGTCGAACAACGCGATCTTCCACAACGTCACCGTCACCGGCTCGCTGTCGATCGGCAATCAGTTCTACTTCAACGGCGCGCTCAACGTGCAGACCGGCGCGACCTTCAGCGGATCGGCATCGACGTTCCTCCGCCCGCAAAACGGCGCGTCGATCACCGGCAGCGGAACGAAGTCGTTCGGAACCGTATTGATCGGGGCCAGCGCGGCCGTCACCGCGTCCGCCAACTTCTCGGTCAGCACCGCGTTCGGCGTCGACGGCACCTTCACGCCGGAGGAATCGACCGTCATCACCGGCACCGGGCTCACGTTCGCGCCCACCGGCACGATCATCGTCTCGCGCAACGGCACGAACGCGATCACCGGTCAGTACGTCTTCTCGACCATCGACGCGACGAACTGCACGGTCGAGTACAAGGGCACCGCCAACCAGACCATCAGCGCGCGCACGTTCAAGAACCTCACGATCAACAACCCGGTCACCGTGCAGCTCACCGGCAACCTGACGATCACCGGCGTCGTGAACTTCGCGCAGGGACTGGCGATGGGCGTGAGCTTCGACTTCATCGTCACGAACGACTCGCCGTCGGCGGTCGTGCAGGGCACGGGCTGGACGCGGCTGACGTTCCGCCGCGCCATCACCACGGGCACGAACACGTATCTCTATCCGATCGGCAGCGCCACGCTGTCGGAGCCGGTGAACGTGACGTTCCACAACGTCACCGCCGGCGGCACCGTGCGGTTTTTCCACTCGCTCAGCAACGCCGGCGGAGTCGGCGGAAACGCGGGCATCGACCTGACGAAGGACGTCGGCCACATCTGGTTCATGCGGGTGGAGAGCGGGACGTTCGACTCGTACGACGTCACGCTCAACTTCGGTACGGACCGCGACGCCGGCGCCGATCCGACGAAGTTCGTGATGCGCCGGCAGGACGTGAACAGCGAAGTGTGGAGCAACGTCTCGCCGGTAACGCCCGGCGTGACGTCGATCACCGCGACCGGCGAGACGTACACGCCCGATCACTACTACGCGACCGGCCAGGCGGCGATCGATCACTACGTCGTCAGCGCGTCCTCGCCGCAGTCCGCGGGCGCCGCGTTCACGACGACCGTGACCGCGCAGGACGTCTTCAACCTCACCGCGAACAACAGCGCGACCGTGACGATGACGAGCAA
>DATELS010000507.1:0-4048 GCA_035276365.1 Thermoanaerobaculia bacterium | reverse complement strand
CATCCGGATGATCACCGGCATCTTCTTGCCGGACTCCGGCGAGATCTCCTGGCTCGGCGCCGATAACGGTCTGCCGTTTCGCGATCGCATCGGCTATCTCCCCGAAGAGCGCGGGCTGTACAAGCAGATGAAGGTCGTCGAGCTCCTGCTCTTCTTCGCGGAGATCAAGGGGCACAACGCCGGCGTCCGCGCGAAGATCGATCACTGGCTGGAGCGCTTCGAGCTCACCGACAAGCGCAACGCGAAAGTCGAGGAGCTGTCGAAGGGCAACCAGCAGAAGGTGCAGCTCATCGGCACGCTGCTCCACGATCCCGAGCTGATCATCCTCGACGAGCCGCAGTCGGGACTCGATCCCGTGAACATGGTCCTCGTCCGCAATCTCCTCAATGAGCTGCGACAGGAAGGCAAGACCATTCTCCTGTCGACGCACATGATGGCCGAGGCGGAAAAGATGGCGGATGAGATCATCTTGATCCATCGGGGGCAGGTCGTGCTGCAGGGTGAGCTCGACCACGTGCGCGAGTCCTTCGGCAAGAACACGCTCCATCTCGACTTCGACGGCGACGGCGCGTTCCTCGCCGATCTGCCGCAAGTGCGCCGCGCGTCCGTCGTCAACAACTCCGCCGAGCTGACGCTGAACGACGGAGCGGACGCGCAGCAGTTGCTCAGCGCGGCCATGGGACGTTTGCGCATCCGCCGCTTCGAGCTCGCGTCGCCGTCGCTCGAGGAAATCTTCATCGAGAAAGTCGGGACCGAGACCCTGCAGCAGGAGGAGGCGCGATGAACAAGCTCTTCGCCGTGATGAAGCGCGAGTACCTGCAGTCCGTGCGGAGGAAGATGTTCATCATCATGACTCTCCTCATGCCCTTCCTCATGGCCGGCATCACCATCCTGCCCGGACTCATGATGACGCGCGGCATGGGCAAGAAACGCATCGCCGTCCTCGACGCGACCGGCCAGCTCCAGAACGCATTCGTCGACGCGAATGCGAAGGAGCCGGTCGACGCGAAGAAAGAAGCGCGCAAGGCACTCTCCGGCGGCGGCCGCGAGCGCGAGCTGCCCGCGCAGTTCGAGATCGAGTACCGAAACGTCTCCGGTACCGACCTCACGACCGCGGCGAAGCCGTATCTCGCGCGGCTCACGCGCGACAACGACGCTGCCGACAAACTCGAAGGCGTCCTCGCCATCCCCGCCGCTGCTCTCGCGAACACCGACGTGAAGATGGACTACTACAGCCGCTCCGCCACCGACCTCGTGACGCAGGAGCGCCTCGGCCGTCTCGCCAACAAGTCGCTGCAGCGCCTCCGCCTCGGCTCGCGCGGCATCGATCCGCACATCGTCGATACCCTGCTGCGCGAAGTCGAGATCGAAGCGGTGCAGCTCTCGCGCACCGGCGAGCAGAAGAAAGGCGGCGATCTCAACTTCCTCGTCGCGCTCATCTTCGGCATCCTGCTCGTGCTGCCGTCGTTCGTCTACGGACAGGAAACGATGCGCGGCATCGTGCAGGAGAAGTCGGATCGCGTCGTCGAGGTGCTCGTCTCCTCCGTCACGCCGATGCAACTCCTGACCGGCAAAATCCTCGGCGTGGCGATGGTCGGACTCACACAAATCACCGTCTGGGTCACAATGATGGGACTCCTCGGCCTCAACGCGGCGCCGATGGCGGCGATGTCCGGCATCAACCTGTCGCAGTTCATCCGGCCGAGTGTCTTCATCTTCTTCTTCGTCTTCTTCATCCTCGCGTACCTCACGTACGTCTGCGTCTTCTCCATCGCCGGCGCGGCGTGCAACTCCGAGCGCGAGGCGCAGCAGTTCGTCATGCCGGTGATGATGCTCATGCTCACGCCGTGGTTCCTGATGATGCCGATCATCATGAATCCCGACGCGCCGTTCGCGGTCGCGTTCTCGCTGGCGCCCGTGTTCGGTCCGATGACGATGTTCGTGCGCACGGTCGTGTCCGAGCCTCCGATGTGGCACGTCGCCGTCTCGATCCTCGTCTCGATCGCGACGATCACCGTCTTCTTCTGGATCACCGCGAAGATCTTCCGCGTCGGCATCCTGTCGTACGGCAAGCGCCCGACGATTCCGGAGCTGTGGCGCTGGGTGAAAGTCGCGTAGCAACCGCTTCCCAACTTGCTATGATCCCCCCGTTTCAGCACAGCAGACGGGGGCGCAATGCAGGAAGCAAGAACGCTCAACGACATCTACTCCATCACGTCGGCGACCGACCGGCCGGCGATCATGAAGTACAAGGTCAACGGCAAGTGGGTCGACACGACGGTGCCGCAGTTCCGCGACTCCGTTCGCTGGCTGGCGATGACGCTGCACGACCTCGGCGTGAAGCCCGGCGACCGCGTGGCTATCCTCTCGGAAAATCGTCCCGAGTGGACGATCTCCGATTTCGCGATCCTCTGCTCCTCCGCGATCACCGTCCCCGTCTATCCGACGCTCCTCGGCTGGCAGATCGAGTACATCCTCAATGACGCCGGCACGGTCGCAATCGTCTGCTCGAATCAGGAGCAGCTCGACAAGATTCTCGAGATCAAGTCGCACGTGCCGACGCTGCACAACATCATCGTCTGCGACGCGCCCAAGACGCTTCCCGCCGACGTGATGACCTTCGCCGACGCGATCGAGCGCGGCAAGAAGTGGGAGCAGTCGCACGGATCGAATTGGTTCGAGCAGTCGCGCGCGTCGACCAAGCCGGATGATCTCGCGACGCTCGTCTACACCTCGGGCACCACCGGCAATCCGAAGGGCGCGATGCTGACGCACGGCAACATCGCCTCGAACGTGATGGCGACGCACGAGTTCGTGCCGTTCGGCGCGGGCGACGTCGCGCTCTCGATCCTCCCGCTCTCGCACATCCTCGAGCGGATGATCGACTTCCTCTACCTCTATACCGGCGGCTGCATCGCGTACGCGGAGAGCGTCGTGAAAGTCGCGGACAATCTGCAGGAGATCAAGCCGCAGTTCTTCGCCGCGGTGCCGCGCCTCTTCGAGAAGATGCGCGCGCGCATCATGGACAACGTCGCCACCGCGCCGCCCGCGCGGCAGAAGATATTCCATTGGGCGCTCGGCATCGCCGAGGAGCGGCTTCCGTACCGGGTGGAAGGGAAGTCGATGCCGCTCGGCCTCAAGCTGAAGTCCGCGGTCGCGGACAAGCTCGTCTTCTCGAAGATCCTCGCGCGTCTCGGCGGCAACGTGAAGTACGTCGTGTCCGGTGGCGCGCCGCTGTCGGCGGAGCTCGCGGCGTTCTTCATCGGCGCGGGCGTGGACATCCTCGAAGGCTACGGCCTTACCGAGACGTCGCCCGTCATCGCGGTCAATCGTCCGGACAAGCGTCGCATCGGCTCGGTCGGTCCGATCGTGCCCGGCGTCGAGGCGAAGATCGCGGCGGACGGCGAGATCCTCTCACGCGGTCCGCACATCATGAAGGGCTACTGGAACAATCCCGACGCGACCGCGCAGGCCATCGACTCCGAAGGCTGGTTCCACACGGGCGACATCGGCGAGATCGACAAAGACGGCTTCCTGCGCATCACCGACCGCAAGAAAGACATCATCATCAACGCGTACGGGAAGAACATCGCGCCGCAGCCGCTCGAGGCGCTGCTCAAGAGCTCTCCGTACGTCGGCACGCCCGTGCTCATCGGCGACCGCCGCAAGTTCCTCGTCGCGCTCATCGTCCCGAACTTCGAGAAGCTGGAGCGCGAGGCGTCCGCGCGCGGCATCAACTTCAGCAATCCCGCGGAGCTCGTGAAGGACGACCGCGTGAAGGCGCTCATCCAGGATGAGATCGACCGCTTCAATCAGAACCTCGACCGGCAGGAGAAGATCCGCCGCTTCGCGCTGTTGCCGCGCGACTTCACGATCGACGAGGACGAGATCACGCCCTCGCTCAAAGTGAAGCGCAAGAACATCGACAAGAAATACAAAGACGTCATCGATCAGATGTACGCCGACGAGAACCTCGTGGAAGTCAACGCATGACCTCATTCGCCGAAGCTCCGGCGCGCACGGCCGCGCGCGCATTCACCATCGATCG
>DATELS010000506.1:0-2453 GCA_035276365.1 Thermoanaerobaculia bacterium | reverse complement strand
ATTCACGCACCACTCGTAGCCGACCGGATGATCGTCTTCCGTGTTCGTGCTGGCGTAGCGCCACTCGACGTTCAGCGCCGGACTCAGTTGCGTGATGAAGTAGCCCTCTTCATCGCCCGCGACGCGCGGCCCCGTGCCTTCGTAGCGATTCTCTTTCGTGATGACCGAGAACGTGCCGTCGTGCGCCCAGATCGCCGGCGTCACGTCCCAGCCGAATTTGTAGAAGCCGAGGTACGCGCCGGTCGCGGAGAAGCGGACCGTGTGTCCCTGCGCGTGGTTGTAGCGCGTGTACGTGCCGTAGTAGATCGAGCCATCGGGCGCGACGACGGGCGACGACGTCGAGCTGTCGTTCACCGTTCCCGATCCCGGCATGTTGTCGGACGGATCGACGCCGATGTTCGCGCCGGGACGGCACGTTCCCGGTTGTCCCGTCGTGAGCAGCAGCACGCCGCAGCCGTCGTTGAAGAGATTGCGCAACGACGCCGACCACTTCGGCGTGAGGTCCGGATTCACCGCGACGAGCCAGCTCCAGCGGCTGTTGAGATGCGCGCGCGAGACGGTGTAGATCGTGCCGTCCGGACCAACGGCCGGCGCGACGTTGAGTCCCGAGCGTTGCGAGCCGCACGTGATCGAGCGCGGCACCGCGGTCGGACTCGGCGGCCATGGCTGTTGATCCGTGGTGAAGTCGGCGAGACACTGCGCGTTCGCCGCGGGCGCGGATGGAACGAGCTCCTGGTACGTCACCCTTGACGCGACGCCGCTCGGCGTGATCTTCACCAGCCACGCGCCCTGATGATCTCCGACCCACGAGCTCGTCGCCGGCAGTTTCAGCGCGTTGTAATAGAGGTTGCCCGCGTCGTCCGCGGTGATCGGTCCGATGACGTAGATCGTCGGATCGATCGTCTCGCCGAACGGTCCGAGGCGACGGCGTTGCGCGCCCGTTGCGCGATCGATCTCCAACACCGTTCCGCCCGCGCCGGCCATGTACAGAAATCCATTCGCGAGCGCGGCGTGAAACACAGGCTCGAAGCGCGCCGCGCCGGGAGGGACCGGATCCCAGTCGCTCGTCGCCGTCCACTTCGTGACGAGCGTTCCGTTCTGCCACGAGAACTTGCGGATCGACCACGTCTGCGACTGCCACTGCGTGTATTCCGTGTACGTCCCTCCCTTCACTTCCATGAACACGTCGTTGCCGTCCGAGAGCGGCGTCTGGTAGTGCACGAGGAGCGAGCCGCCCGCCTCCTGCCGCTCCTGACCGACGAACGGGTCGTACTCGATGTCGGCGAGAAGATGCGCGAGCGGCTGTCCGTACACCGGCAGCGCGCCGGTGTGCCGCGGGCCGGCACCCCATTGCGTCCAAGACTGAGCGAGAGCGGGAAACGAGAGGAAGAGAACGAGGGCCAGGGATCGCATAAACGTTAGGACAGAAAGGATCGCACCAATCCTTCGATCAGGTGAAAATCGATGAGAAACGTGTCGTGACCATTCGGCGACGAGATCTGCTCGTGCCGCACGTCCACGCCGCCCGCGCGCATCGCCGTTGCGACGCGCTCGCTTTCATTCACAGGGAACAACCAGTCGGTGTCGAACGAGACGAGGAGCGTGCGTCCGCGCCAGCGCGCGAACGCCGACGCGAGATCGCCGTACTGCTCGTCGAGATCCATCTCGTCCATCGCCGCCTGCACTCGGATGTACGAGTTCGCGTCGTAGAGCGCCGCGAACTTTTTCCCCTGATATTCAAAGTACGAGTCGATCTCGAACTGGCGTGTCTGTCCGCGGCGGCGGCGCCCGAACTTGCGCTGCAGCGACTCGGGCGAGAGATATGTCATGTGCCCGAGCATGCGCGCGACCTGCAGTCCGCGCAGATCACCGGCCTCGTCGTAGTAGTCGCCGCCGTTGAACTGTTGATCCGTCTCGATGATCTTGCGGCCGAGGATGTGCCAGGCGATGCCGGTGACGGGAACGGCGGCGCCGCTGGCCATCGCGATGATCGCGTCCGCCGAGTCGGGATACATCGCGCACCACATGAGGACCTGCATGCCGCCGAGCGAGCCGCCCGCGATCGCGGCGAGATGCGTGATGCCGAGGTGATCGAGGACGCGCTTCTGCGACTCGACCATGTCCTCGATCGTCGGCCACGGATAGCGCGAGCCGTACGGCTTGTTCGTCGCGGGATCGATCGACTTCGGCGCGGTCGTGCCGAACGGCGAGCCTGGAAGATTCACGCAGACGACGAAGAACTTCTCGAGATCGATCGCCTTGCCGTATCCGATGAGACCGTCCCACCAGCCCGGCTTCTCGTCGTCGTTGTCGGTGTACTTGCCCGCGGCGTGCGCGCTCGCGGAGAGCGCGTGGCAGACGAGGATCGCGTTCGAGCGATCGGCGTTCAGCGTGCCGAACGTCTCATAGACGATCGTGAACGGCGCGATCGTTTGCCCGTGCGTGAAGCGGAA
>DATELS010000505.1:0-30508 GCA_035276365.1 Thermoanaerobaculia bacterium | reverse complement strand
GTGGGACGTGACGCTCATGCTCGCGAAGCCGCGGCAAGAGCTGCACGTTGCGAACGTGCAGGTGCGGCGCCGCGACGGCGACGAGTACGCGCGCGTAAACATCGAGCTGAGTGGCCGGCGCATCCGCGGAACGATCGTCGATGAGAACGACAAGCCGATCGCCGGCGCGGTGAATGTGCTCCGCGGCTTCACTCCCGAAACCGGAGTGCGCGTGGATGCGGACGGCTCGTTCGAATTGCTCGGCGTCGATCCCGGCCGCGTTTCGTTGTCCGCGATCGCCAAGGGACGCGAGTCGGTGCCCGTCGAAGTCGTCGTTGAAAAAGACAGCGATCCCGAACCGGTGACGCTCGTTGTGGCGCCCGAGGAAGAGATCGCGTGCGTGCTCACGACGGGCGCCGGATTTCCCATCGCCGGCGCGCACGTGTCGTTCCCGGCGCAGCCCGGAATCGGCAGCACATACAGCAGTCCGTCCGGGCGTTTTCGCATCGCCGCGCCCCGCGGCACGTCGCGCGTGCCGGTGGCGATTCTGGCGCCCGGAATGCCCGCGAAGATCGCGATGATCGATGTGCCGGCGCGCGGCCGCACCGTCGCGCTCATCGTGCACGAACCGGGCGGTGTGCTCCGGTTGTCGGGCAGCAGCACGCATCCGTGGCCGTGGATCTTTCGCGACGGCGCGCGATTCTCGTTTGCCACGCTGCTCACGCCGCCCGCGGGCAATGGTCCGCCGTCATGGCTGCGCGCGGACGGGATCTACATGAGCGTCGAGCCGGGAACGTACACGTTGTGCCGCGAGCCGTTCGTTTCAGACGCGTGCGTGCAGCGCACGATCGCGCCGGGTGCAACGGAGCTGTTCGATCTGCCCGCGGCGAAGGAGGCGGCGAAGTGAAAAAGGCGACGCTGATCGTGCTCCTGATGTTTACGGCGCCGATTCTCGCGGGCGAGAAGCAGGGATGGCTCGGCGTCGCGTCGACACGCCATCACGACGAGCACCAGCACTGGCTGCATGTGCGCTTCGTTGTCGACGGCAGCCCCGCGGCGCGCGCCGGTTTGAAGCCGGATGACATCGTGACGGCGATCGACGGCAAGCCTCCGCGCTTCAAGGACGATCTCGACTGGATCGAGTTCCTCGGCCGCATCAAGCCGAAGCAGCGCATGGTCTTCACGGTGCAGCGGCAACAGTGGAAGCTCAACCTCGCCGTGATCGCCATCGAGATGCCGGCCGAGTATCGCGAGCTGTGGCAGCGCACGGTCGAAGCCGCGCGTCAGCGCCGCGCGGCCGGCGTGTCATGACTCGTACACGATCTCCCCATCCATGATCGTCATCTCCACGCGCGCGTCTTCGACGCGATCGGACGACAGCACCGCGAGATCCGCGAGCATGCCGGGCGCGATTCGGCCGAGCTCGTGGTCGCGGAAGAGTGCGTACGCGTTGTTCGACGTGTAGCACCGCAGCGCCTCGGCGAACGTGACGCCGCGGTCCATCGCGGCGCGGATGCCGGTCAGCGGGTCGAGTGGGGCGACCGTCCAGTCCGAGCCGAACGTCACGATCGCGCCAGCGTCGAGGAGTGCGCGGAACGCGTACATCCACTTTGCGCGCTCGCCGCTGATGCGCGTGTGCGACCAGCGTCCGTCCTCGACCGCGTGGTACGGCTGCATCGATGCGATCACGCCGCTGCGCGCGAAGCGTTGTACGAGCTCCGCGTTCAGGTGCTGCGCGTGCTCGATGCGGAAGCGGCGCGCGCGCGTGTTCGGACGCGACTCGAACAGCGTCAGCACCGCGTCGTTCGCGCGGTCGCCGATCGCGTGCAGCGCGATTTGGATGTCGTTCGCGTCCGCCTCCTCCACCCAGCGCGCGATCGAGCCGTCTTCCATCTCCTGCATCATCAAGCCGCGATTCGTCGGGTCGTCGTCGAACGGCTCGAACATCGCCGCGGTGGAGGAGCCGAGCGAGCCGTCGGAGAAACCTTTGAGTCCGGCGAGGCGGAGGCGCGGCGTTGCGTAACGCAGGCGCTCCGGAGACGTGATCGGCGTGTACAGATGGATGCGCGTCGTCAGCTCCACTTGCTGATAGGCGCGGAGATCGTCCGGCTCCTCGCGAATCTGCAGATCGCACAGCGACGTCACGCCGCATCGCCCTGCTTCACGCAGCGCCGCGCGCACCGCGAGCACGCGTTCCTCGAGCGACGGCTTTGGAATCACCGCGTACATCGCGCTCATCGCCGCGTCTTTGAGGAGGCCGGTCGGTTCGCCGTCTGCGTCGCGCGCGATGGCGCCGCCGGGAGGATCGTGCGTCTCGCGCGTGATGCCCGCCTGCGCGAGCGCGCGTGCGTTCGCGAGTCCCATGTGCATGTCGAGACGCTGCACGAACACGGGATTGTCCGGCGTCATCGCATCGATCAGCGCGCGATCCGGCTGCAGGTCCCACGAGCCGCCCGTCACCCACTTGCCGGGACCGAGCGTGCGCGCGTGCGCGGCGATGCGCTCCGCGATTTCGGCGGGCGACTGCGTGTCGCGCAGTTGCACGCGCGAGAGTTGAAAGCCGCCGTCGATGAAGTGCGTGTGATTGTCGATGAAGCCCGGGACTACGAAGCGTCCGCGAAGGTCGATGACACGCGCGTCATCCGAGGTGTGCGCGATGCGATTCCCGTCGATCGCGACTTCGCCGCGCGCGAAGCCGTCGCCCGTCCAGATGCTGCCGTTGACGAGCTTCACTCTTCTTCTTTGATCTGCTGCGCGAGGTAATTCTGCACGCCCACCTGCTCGATCAGCGCGAGCTGCGCCTCCAGCCAGTCCACGTGCTCTTCCTCTTCTTGAAGGATTCGTTCGAGCAGGTGACGCGAGTTGTTATCGCCGACCTTGCGGCACGTCTCGATGCCTTCATTCAGGCGCGGCAGCGCCTCCATCTCCAGCGCGTAATCGACCTTCATGATCTCCGGCACGTTCTCGCCGATGTTGATCTTGCCGAGGCGCTGAACGTTGGGGATTCCGTCGAGGAAGAGCACGCGCTCGATCAGTTCCTCCGCATGCTTCATCTCGCCGATCGAGTGCATGCGAATCACTTTGTGCAGCCGGTCGTAGCCCCAGTTCTCGCACATCTCCGCGTGGACGAAGTACTGATTGATGGCCGTCAGCTCGGCCGTCAGGACGTCGTTCAGGATCTCGATGATTTTCGGATCACCCTTCATGGCGCGCGACCTCCGTCGATCGGGCGGAGGGTATCACTACAATAGCCCGCACATGCTCCCGCTCGTCCTGATTGTGGCCGCGTATCTTCTCGGCTCGATCCCGTTCTCTTTTCTCATCGTCAAGCTCGTGGCGGGAAAGGATGTGCGGGAGCACGGGAGCCGCAACGTCGGCGCGACGAACGTCGCGCGCACCGCGGGGAAACTGCCGGGGATCATCGCGTTGCTGCTCGACATCGCGAAGGGCTACATCGTCGTGATGGTTGCGCGCGCGATCACGTCGCAGCCCGCGTGGCCGTTCGAGCCGGGCACGCTGCCGTGGCAGTCGCGCGAGTTTTGGATCGCGCTCGCGGGACTCCTCGCCGTGCTCGCGCACATGTTCCCCGTGTGGCTGCGCTTTCACGGCGGCAAGGGCGTCGCGACGGCGACCGGCGTCTTCCTCGCGCTCGATCCGACCGTCCTCCTCGCGTCGATTCTCGTCTTCGCGATCGTGCTGCTCGTGTTCCGCTTCGTCTCGCTCGCGTCCATCGTCAGCGCCGCGTCGGTGCCGATCTTCTTCCGCTACCTCGCGCACGGCGCGCCGTTCTGGCGCATCGTGATGAGCATCGCCATCGCGTTCGCGGTCATCGCCAAACATCATTCGAACATCGCGCGGCTCGCGCAGGGAACCGAGCGAAAGATGGGGCAGAAGAAGGAGTCGGAATGAAGGTGTCGGTGATCGGTGCGGGCGCGTTCGGAACGGCGATGGCGATCGCCGCGGAGCGCGCGGGGAACGAGGTCGTGCTGTGGGCGCATGATCCCGAGGTCGCGACGGCGATCAAGGAGACGGGCGAGAATCCCGACTACCTCCCGCGCATGGCCCTCGGCCAACGCATCCAACCGACGAGCGATCTCGAGGAAGCGGCGCGCTTCGCGGACACGATCTTCATGGTCGTGCCCAGCCATCACTATCGCGAGGTGCTGGCGAATCTGACGAAGCATTTCGAGCGGCCGGTGAAAGTGATCTCAGGGACGAAGGGAATCGAGAACGAGTCGCTCGATCGCATGTCCGAAATCTCCGCGGATGTTCTCGGCGACAAGCTCGCCGCATTCGCGGTGCTGTCCGGTCCGACGTTCGCGCTCGAAGCCGCGCGCGCGGATCCGACGGTCGCCGTCATCGCGTCGAAGGACGTCGCGTTCGCGCAGGAAGCGCAGCAGATGATGTCGTCCGCCGCGTTTCGTCTGTATCACTCGAATGACGTGACGGGCGTGGAGCTCGGCGGCTCATTGAAGAACGTGATCGCGATCGCCGCGGGCGTCCTCGAAGGCCTCGGTCTCGGCTCGAACACGAACGCCGCATTGATCACGCGTGGTCTCCACGAGATCACGCGGCTCGGCGTCGCGCTCGGCGGTCGACTGGAAACGTTCGCAGGACTCGCGGGCATGGGCGATCTCGTCCTGACGTGCACCGGCGCGCTCTCGCGCAACCGCACGGTCGGCGTCCTCCTCGGGCAGGGACAAAAGCTCGAGGACATCCTCCGCGACGCGAAGTTCGTGGCCGAGGGGATCAAGACGTCGAAGTCGGCAAAGCAGCTCGCGGAGCGGCATCAGATCGAGATGCCGATCACGTCCGAGATGTATCGCGTGCTGTACGAAGGCGCGTCGCCGCGCGAGGGTATTCAGCGCCTGATGACGCGCACGCTCAAGGCGGAAGTGGCATGAGCGGCGCCGCGACGGGCGTCGGCAACAGATAGAGCCGCAGCCACGCGATGCTCGCGCCCGCGGCGACGAGCGAGATCACGAGTCCGGCGATGAAGCCGGGTGCGCGATTGTTCGGCGGGAACGACGTCGGCGCGACTCCTTCGATCTCGTACACGCCGACCGCGGGCATCGGCGGACCGGCGACGCGTCGCGCGCCGGCCACGTCGTGGCGGCTCAACACGAATCGCACTCCGTGCTTCCCGAGCTCGCGCACTTCCTCGGGCCGCAGGATCGGATTGAACGTGTGCAGCAGCGGGTCGTAGCCCGCGGGCAGGAGCTGCGCGACGCGCGACTTCGTCGTGAGCGCGTCGTACGAGATGACGTCGCGCACTTCGTACAGCGTGCCGAGGTTCGCGGGGAAGACTTCGAAGTGCTCGGCGAGGAGGAACTGTCGCGATGGATCGAGCTGCTTGATCGCGGTGATGACGTCGGGCTCGCGCGGCACGTCCGTCATGCGCACCGCGGGATTGAGGCCGAGGCCGAAGGCGAAGAGCTCGATGGCGGCGGCGAGCGACAGGAGGAGCGCGCGGCGACGCGAGATCGAGAGCGCGATTCCCGCGAGGAGCCAGCATGCGCCGGGAATCGCGACGCGGCGCGCGGTCGTGAGTCCCGCCGCGTTCAGGTATTCATTAAGCCGCTGCTCGTACACTTCGGGTGCCTGGCGCAGATGTCCGCGCTCGCGCAGCTCGGCGATGCCGGAGCGCGCGACGTTACTGAGCGTCGTGCGCGCGGCGGGGATGAGCGGAAGCACTCCCGCGATGAGCGCGAGCGCGCCGGCGACGATGAGCGCGGGTCCGAGCTTGCGACGCTTGCGCGACGCCGCGATCGCGATCGCCGGTCCCGCCGCGAGCGCGCCGAAGAGCACGAACAGCGCGACGCCGTATTCGAGTGTGAGCACGCGCAGCACGGGCACGTGTCGCAGCGCCGCCCACACTCCAGGCGGGTACCACGACAGCACGAGCGCGATGATCCCGATGATCAATCCGCGTCGCAGCGACGGCGCGAGCTCGCGCCACGCGAGTGCGATCGCGACGAGCACGATCGCGCCGATGTAGCCGCCCGCGCGCAGGTTGAAGTTCTCCGCCATCGGCAGCGCGGTGAGATCGAGCTCGCCGCGCAGCGGAGTGCCGAGGATGCCGGGCAGCACTTGCGAGGCGATGGCCCAGATGCGGAACGGATGCGCCATGCGCGGACGGAGCACGTCCGCGTACGTGTTGCCGAGGAGCGCGAGGAATGGGGCGAGCTGCACGGCGAGGAGGAGGAAGCCGAGGAGCGCGCCGACGCTCGCGGGGACGAGCGCGACCGCGCCGAGCTCGCGGCGCTTCTCCGCCTCCCATCCGAGAAAAATCCAGATTCCGATCACGCCGATGAAGAGCGTCTCGGGATGTCCGCCCGCGGTGCAGAGCGCGGCGAGAGCGATCACGCTCGCCGCGTTGCGCACGCGCGGTGTCTTCATCAAACGCAGCGCGGCGGCCGCCAGTCCGGGGAGCAGCGTGAAGACGTTCGTGATCGGATAGAGCAGCCACACGATCGTGTAGCCGGCGCTGGCGTAGACGATTGCGGAGAGCGCGGCCTCGCGCGGCGCGACCTCGAGCTCGCGCGCGAGCCAGTATGTGCACCACATGGCGGCGAGCAGTTTGAGAATCGCCATCACCGCCCAGCCGTGCAGTCCGAACAGAAGGCGCGGCCAGGTGAACGGCGAGAAGAGCGCGGTCTGCGGATTCGCGAACAACGGACCGCCGTCTCCCGCGTACGCGTTCGTCCACGGCAGCTCATGGTTCGCGAAGCGGCGGAGGATCTCCTTGTCCCACGCGACGAATTGCACCACGACGTCGCCGAGGAGCGTGTTGGAGCCGCGGATGCGCTGCGTCGGGTCGTGCTTCCACGCGTCGGCGTCGAGAGGAAGATCGAGCGGCGCGAACGTGCGGCCGGGCGCGAGGCCGAGTCCCGCGTAGAGGAGTGCGACGGCGAGGAAGACGAGAGCGAACGGCTTCAATCGCGCGCGAGCGTAACAAGCGGGATTCCGTAACACAACGCGTGAACGAGGAGGGGTGGGGCGGAGGTGTAGAGGAGGTAGGAAAAGGGCGCGCAGAGTGCGAGGAAAAGCATCGCGCTGCGTTTTTCGATGAACGCGCACGGCACGAGCGTGAGCCAGTACCACGGATGAATCGCGGGAGAGCAGAGCAGGAGCGCGGCGACGGCGCTCGTCACGCGACGCGCGAGGAGGATCGCGCCCATCGCGATGATCGCGAGAATCACGCGCGTGATGAAGTCGGGATAGACGTGACGATACACGACGTCCGAGATCGCCGCGAAGCGCAGCGGATGATTCGTCCAGATCTCCTTCGTCGGCACGCGCTCGACGATCGCGCGCGTGAGCGAGTACAGCGGCGAGTTGAAAATCCAACGCGTCGCGTAGTCGTGAAAGCCGGGCATGATCGGGCCGCGAACGAAGAAGAGAAACGGAACGAAGAGCGCGAGAAAGAACGAGAGCGGCGGACGCCGTCCGAAGAGCGGGGGCACGGCGGCAATCGGGATGATCTTCAATCCCGCGGCAATCCCCGCAAGCCATCCCGAGCGACGCGTGAGCGCGAATGCGAGGAACACCGCCGCAAGAGCGTCGATGTGTCCATTCCACGCGCCTTCGAACAACACGAGCGGACAGGTCGCGAACGCGAACGCCGCGCCGTAGCGATGCAGCAGCGCGATGGCGGCGAGATCGGCGGCAATCAGCGCGAGCTTCCACGCCGTCATCGTGTGAAAGAGCGCGAAGAGCAGTTGCGCATGCGGCGGATAGATCGAGCGAATCTCCGGATGATTGATGCGCGGATCGCTCGGCGTGTACGCGTACGGATTGTGTCCGCTCGCGAGCTGCCGTCCGTCCGAGAGATAGCGATAGACGTCGCCGGAAAGCGCGGGCTCCGGAATCAGAAAAAACAAACGCAGCGCGAGTCCCAACAACATCGAGAGCGCAAGCGGAGTCGTGATGCGGCGCAGAGTCAGCCACAGCAGTGTCGCGACCGCATACAGTGCAACGAAACCGCGAAACCCGAATCGCGCGGTGGTAAGCGGCGCGAGCGCGACCGCCGCGACGAGTAGAATCAGCGCCACCCGATGAGCGCTGTCGAAGCCGCCGTCCTGACGTTGTACTACCTCGTCCTCGGCGTCCTCACCATCTACAGCGTCCATCGTTTCTATCTTGTCAGATTGCGGCGGCGGTCGCCGGAGCCGTCGCGCGTCACCGCGAAGACGTTCCCGCCGCTCACGATTCAGCTTCCGCTCTACAACGAACCGAACGTCGCCGCTCGTCTGCTCGACGCCGTGCTCGCGATCGAGTATCCCGGAGCGCTCGAGATTCAAGTGCTCGACGACTCGAACGATGCAACGTCCGACATCGTCGCGTCGTATCGCGATCCGCGCATCCGCCACATCCGCCGCACGTCGCGCGACGGCTTTAAAGCCGGCGCGCTCGCGCACGGCATGAGTCTCAGCGACGCCGCGCTCTTCGCCGTCTTCGACGCCGACTTCGTCCCGCCGGCCGACGTCTTTCTGCGCATGGTCCCGTACTTTGCCGACCCGCGCGTGGGCATGGTGCAGGCGCGCTGGACGCACCTCAATCGCGACGAGTCGCTGCTGACGCGCGTGCAGGCGCTCTTCCTCGACGCGCACTTCGCGGTCGAGTCGGCGGCGCGCAGCTTCGGCGGACGCTTCTTCAACTTCAACGGCACGGCGGGCATCTGGCGCCGGGAGGCGATCGAAGACGCGGGCGGCTGGTCTTCGTCGACGCTGACCGAGGATCTCGATCTGTCGTATCGAGCGCAGCTCGCGGGATGGGAGTTCGTGTTCTGTCCCGACGTCGAAGTGCCCGCGGAGCTGCCCGGAGCGCTGAGTGGATTTCAGGATCAGCAGCATCGCTGGGCGAAGGGCTCGATCCAAACCGCGCGCAAGCTCCTCGGCTCCATCGCGTCGAGTGACGTCGCGACGCGCGTGAAGACCGAGGCGGTGTTTCATCTGACGAACAACGCAGCGTATCTGCTCAGCCTCGTGCTGTCGCTCCTGATCGTGCCCTCGATGCTGATCCGCTATCGCAACGGATTGCTCTGGTCGTTCTTCATCGATCTCGCGCTCTTCGCGATGTCGAGCGGCTCCGTGCTGCTCTTCTATCGCGAGGGACAGCGATGGGCGGGGCGTCCGCGTCCCCGATTGCGCGAGTTGCTCGCGGTGCTGCCGGTCGGCGTCGGGATGTCGGTGCGCAACGCGTCCGCGGTCATCGAAGGTTTGTTCGAGAGCGGCGGCTACTTCAAGCGCACGCCGAAGCGCGGAGTCGCGCGTATGTTGCACACGACGAATGCGCGCGTGCCCATTCTCGAGCTCGTTCTCACGCTCTTCTTCGCGGGAACGGTGATCGCGTTCGCGGAGGCGAACCGCTGGGCTTCCCTGCCGTTTCTCACGCTCTTCGTGACCGGCTACGGCTACATCGCAATCCTCGCTGTAAGTGAAGCGATTTCAGAGATTTAGGGCTGGCCTCCACGTTGCAATTCCATCCTGTGATGGAGGGTATATGTGGAGATTACTCAAACAGATCCTCGCGTTCCGTGTCGGCCAGAAGACCGCGCGCGGGACGGCTCGAATGCTCGGCTTCGGCCGCATCGGTATGGTCCTCGGACTGATCGGCGGCTGGCGGGCGATGAAACGTCACCGTCACGCGTAGTGCCTCCGCCTCTCCCCGGACGTTCGATGAACGGCGGGGAGAGGTAGGATGTCCCCGCGATGCACCGGCAGAACCTCGGCGACATGCTGATCGCAGCGAACCTCATCGACGAGGTTCAGATGCGCATCGCTCTCGAGGAGCAAAAGCAAACCGGGAAACGCTTCGGCTCCACGCTCGTCGACCTCAACTTCATCGACGAGAACGTGCTCGCCGCCTTCCTCTCGAAACAGATCGACATCCCGTGCATCAGCCTTCTGCACATCGAGCTGCCGAAGAAAGTGCTGCGCAAGCTGACGCGCGGAACGGCGGTCGAGTGCAAGGCGGTGCCGGTGCGCACGGACGGCGACCGGCTCGAAGTGGCGATGGTCGATCCGACGGACATCGAGATCATCGACCGGCTCGAGCGTGCGACAGGGATGACCGTCGTGCCGCTGATCGCGCCGGAGAGCTCGATCCGGACGATGATCGAGCGCTGCTATCCCGAGGATCCGTACGGCGACGATACGTTGTCGGCGCGACCGCGACCGCAGCGCAACATGCCCAACGATCCGATCTTCTGGGACATCGTCGCGGAGATCGAAGGCGGAGATCTCGAGGCGCGCATCGCGCGGATGGAGCAGAAGCTCGATCAGGTGTGGACGCTGCTGGAGAAGCTGCTCCGAACGCTCGAACACGAAGGAGCGCACCGCGTCGAGCGGTGACGAAATGTCTCCGGAAGCACTCCTCGAGCAGTTCGGATACATCGCCGTTTTCTTCGGCACGTTCCTGGAGGGAGAGGCGATTCTCGTGGCGGCCGGCTTCTTCGCGTCGCGCGGGAGCTTGCACTTCGTGCCGGTGGCGATCGTCGCGTTCGCGGGCGCGTTTCTCGGACACCTCTTCTGGTTCTGGCTCGGACGCGCGCACGGCGTGCGATTGCTCGACCGCTTTCCGCGGATGAAACGCCACTTCGGCAAAGGCATCCGCGTGTTCGAGCGCTACGGCGCGTCGGCGATCATCATCACGCAGTGGCTGTACGGACTGCGCATCACGTGCGCGGTGATCATCGGGATGTCGCGCATCTCGATCATGAAGTTCATCCTGTACGAGGCCGTGAGCTGCGCCGCGTGGAGCGTGGTCATCACCGCCCTCGGCTACTACTTCGGCCGCGCGATCGACACGGTCCTCGGGCGCGTGGAGAACGTGGAAAAGTACGCGGTGGGCTTCATCGCCGCGATCGCGATCGGCTTCTGGCTCTGGCACCGCTGGAAAGAGAAGAAGGAAGAAGCGGCGGAAGAAGCGCCCTAGCGCAAACGCGAGCGCAGTCCGAGCGGCACGACGATCCACATCCCGATCAACATCACGAACGCGAGCACCGCGAGCGCGAGCGCGTACATGCTGTCGCCCAGGATCATGCGCGACACGACGTGCACCTCGAGCGCGATGGCCGCGGCGAGCGTCGGCATCGTCGCGAGCAGCAGCCAGCTCGAGACGCGGATGAACTGCGCGCTCACGCTGCGCGGATCGATGAGCCGATGCCACGCCGCGGGCGACATGACGAGCGCGATCGCGACGACGACGAGCAGCGTCGCGACGAGATGTACCTGCCGCTCGCCCGCGCCGAGCGCCTCGTTGAAGCGCGTGTTGAACACGGCGATGAGCTGGAATCCGAAGAGCGCCTGAATCCCGGGCAGCACCATGCGGCACTCGTCGAGCAGTCGCCCGGCCGCATCGTTGAGAGACAGCTCCTCGCGCTCGTTCACCCTTCGCAAACCTTCCCGACGCAAAAGACGGCGACTGTCGCCAGCGCGGCGATGAGGAGCAGGAGCGCTCTCGCGTCGAGTGCCGGAATCTCCGTGTCCGTCGCGGGCGCAGCCGCCGGCGCGATCTCCGCGAGGCCGGGGCTCGGGCGCACGACCATGTTGCCGTTCGTGACGTCGATCGCGCCGAAGAACAAGCCATCGGGCGGGAACGTGTTGATGTACAGCGTGCGCCGCGCGGCATCGAGATAGCTCGCGTGGCCGAAGAGGCGCAAGGCAGAGGCGGCGATCTGCGTCGTCGACCCGGTCACGGGGTCGAGCTCCACGAGAAACGTGCCGCCGTGAATCCGCGTCGCGAGCAGGTGCGTCGTGATCCGGTCGAACGTGAGCGTCGAGTAAAAGCCGGTGAAGGGCACGGGGAGCATCGTCACCACGTGCGTGTTCACGTTCACCGTGACGAGGATTTGCGCGTCGAGAGTCTGCGCGCCGCTGATGAAAAAGTATCGGCCGGTCGCGGGATCGAATGCGCTCGGCGTGAAGGCTCCGGGCGCGACGAGCGGCGCGATCGAGCCGGTCACCGCGACGAGGTCCGTGTTGCCGTCGGCGCGCACGCGCACGAGCGGTGCGCCGGGGATGGCCTGGAGCGCGTAAAGCGCGCCCGTCGCGGCGTCGTACTCCAAGCCGGCGAGGTCGGGACCCGTGACCGTGACCACTGTCGTGGGGAATGTCCCGCTGAGTGCGACGGTGACGAGTCGCTCGCCGGGAAAGCTCAACGACGCGTACGTCACGCGATGGCGGAGCGGATCGTACGCGGCGATCTCGGAGGTGATGAGCGGCAGCGAAGCGACGGGAACGGACGTGCCGGCGGCGAGATCGACGCGAAGGACTTCATTGGCGGTCAGAACGTAGTTCGGCCTGATCGTTTGCGCGAAGACGCGCGTCGCCGCCATCGCGAGAAGCAACAGCAGCGGCCAGCGTTTGCGCATCGCGGCTAGCCTTCGTATGCCTTCTGCACGAGCTCCGCCTGCGCCGCCGCGAGGCGCGCGACCGGCACGCGGTACGGCGAGCAGGAGACGTAGTCGAGGTTGCACGTGCGGAAGAAGCGGATGGACTCGGGATCGCCGCCGTGCTCACCGCAGACGCCGACCTTCAACTTCGCGTTCGTCGAGCGACCGCGCTCGGTGCCGAGACGCACGAGCTGGCCGACGCCGTCCTGGTCGACGGACTCGAACGGATCGCGCGGCAGGATCTTCTTGTCGACGTACTCTGGCAGGAACGTGCCCGCGTCGTCGCGCGAGTAGCCGAACGTCATCTGCGTGAGGTCGTTCGTGCCGAACGAGAAGAACTGCGCGATCTCGCCGAGCTTGTCGGCGATGAGCGCGGCGCGCGGAATCTCGATCATCGTGCCGACGAGGAAGTCGACGTCGACTCCCGTGTCCTTCATCACTTCTGCCGCGACGCGGCGCACCATCTCACACGTGATCTGCAGTTCCTTCGTCGTCCCGACGAGCGGAATCATGACCTCGGGATGCACGTCGATGCCTTCGCTCTTCACCTCGCACGCGGCCTGGAAAATCGCGCGCACCTGCATCTCGTAAATCTCGGGATAGGTGATGCCGAGGCGGCAGCCGCGGTGGCCGAGCATGGGGTTGGACTCGTGGAGCTGATTCACTTTGCCGCGCAGCTCGACGAACCCCCAGTTCATCTCGCGCGCGACCGTCGAGATCTGCGCCTCGGTGTGCGGCAGGAACTCGTGCAGCGGCGGGTCGAGCAGGCGGATGGTCACCGGCATGCCGGCGAGCTCGCGGAAGATGCCGACGAAGTCGCCCTTCTGGAACGGGAGCAGTTCGGCGAGCGCCTTGCGGCGTCCCTCCTCGTTGCGCGCGAGGATCATCTCGCGCACGCGCAGGATGCGCTCTTCGGCGAAGAACATGTGCTCGGTGCGACAGAGACCGATGCCCTGCGCGCCGAAGAGCCGCGCGACGCGCGCGTCGTTCGGCGTGTCCGCATTCGTGCGGATGCCGAGCGCGCGAATCTCGTCCGCCCAGCGCAGGAGGCGATCGAAGTTGCGATACGTCTCCGAATCCTCGGGCTTCATCGTGCCTTCGAGCAGCACCTGCACGATTTCGGACGGACGCGTCGCGAGCTTGCCGCCGAGGATCTCGCCGGTCGTGCCGTCGATGGAGAGCCAGTCGCCTTCTTCCAGCGGCTCGTGACCCTCGCTGCGCAGCTCGCCCTTTTGATAGTCGACGCGCAGCGTGCCCGCGCCGACGACACACGGACGCCCCATGCCGCGCGCGACCACCGCCGCGTGCGACGTGAGTCCGCCGCGCGTCGTGAGAATCCCCGCGGCGCTGTGCATGCCGGCGATGTCTTCGGGCGACGTCTCGATGCGCACGAGAATCACCGGCCCGTCTTTCGCCATGCGCACCGCGTTCTCGGCGTTGAACGCGATCTGTCCCGTCGCGGCGCCAGGTCCCGCGGGAAGTCCGCGGCCGAGGAGGCGTCCGCCGCTGAGCGCTTTCGATTTTTCTTTCGCGTCGAACACGGGCGCGAGGAGCTGCGTGATCTGTCCCGCCTCGACGCGCTCGACTGCTTCCTTCTGCGAGATCAACTCTTCGTCGATCATGTCGCACGCGATCTTCACCGCCGCGAAGCCCGTGCGCTTGCCGGTGCGCGTCTGCAGGAGATACAGCTTGCGCGACTGGATCGTGAACTCGATGTCCTGCATGTCGCGGTAATGCGCCTCGAGTTTCTTGTACACATCCACGAGCTGGCTGTACGCCTCGGGCATCGAGTCGTTGAGCTTCTCGATCGGGAACGGCGTGCGGATGCCGGCGACGACGTCTTCGCCCTGCGCGTTCGGCAGGTACTCGCCGAAGAACTTCTTCTCGCCGGTCGAGGGATTGCGCGTGAACGCGACGCCGGTCGCGCAGTCGTCGCCCATGTTGCCGAACACCATCGACTGCACGTTGACCGCGGTGCCCCAGTCGTCGGGGATGCCGTTCAGTTTGCGATAGGTGATCGCGCGCTGGTTGTTCCAGGAGTTGAAGACCGCGCCGATCGCGCCCCAGAGCTGCTCGTGCACGTCCTGCGGGAAGTCGCTGCCGTGTTTCTCGCGGACGATGTTCTTGTACGTGGCGACGAGCTCGCGCAGCGACTCGGCGGGGATGGCGGCATCGTTCGCAGCGCCGACGCGCTCGCGCAATCCGTGCAGCTCGTGCTCGAAGTGCTCGCGATCGATCTCGAGCACGACGTCGCTGAACATCTGGATGAAGCGGCGGTAGGAGTCGAGCGCGAAACGCTCGTCGCCGGACGATGCAGCGAGACCTTTCACGGTCTCGTCGTTGAGGCCGAGGTTGAGGATCGTGTCCATCATGCCGGGCATGGACGCGCGCGCGCCGGAGCGGACGGAGACGAGCAGCGGCTTGTCGCGATCGCCGAACTTGCGGTCGACGGACGACTCGACGCGCGCGAGCGCGCTGGCGACGGCGTCGCGCAGCTCGGGCGGATACGTCTTGCCGTGCTCGTAAAAGTACGTGCAGACCGCGGTGGAGATCGTGAAGCCGGGCGGGACGGGCACGCCGATGTTCGTCATCTCGGCGAGGCCCGCGCCTTTGCCGCCGAGCACATTCTTCATCTTCGCGTTGCCTTCTGCGTGGCCGTCGCCGAAGTAGTAGACGTACTGCTCACTCGTCGTCATGCAGGGCGATTATCGTCCAACTCGCTCCAGATCGACCCGGCTGCCGAGCACGCGCTGGACGGCGGTGATGATGGGCGGACCCTTCCACTGATCGCCCGCGGCGACGAAGTCGATGCGCGACAGATCGACGCCGCGCTTCTGCAACGCGGCGCGGATGGACGCGACCCGCGCGGCCGTGCGCTCCTTCGGATGATCGAGGCGCAGCTCGTACGACGTGATGCGGAAGCGCGCGTGCGCCGCGCCGGCGATGCGTTGCGCGGCTTCGTCGAGCGTGGAGCGGCTGAGGTTTTCGAGCAGGTGTTCTTCTTTGTCGAAGGCGAGGCCGTACATCGTGAAACGCGCGCCGGGGTTGAGGTCCGCTGGCCGCACCGACAGCTCCCCGCGAGAAGCAACGCCGAACCACGCCTCACCGACGTTCTGCGTCGCGATCTCGTCGTACAGAGTCAGTCCGCTGAGCGTGTGCGTGTCGGGATCCGTCGACAGGATCGCGTAGCCATGCACGGGACCGCGGTGCCACGTGACGCGGGCGACGCGATCGTCCACGCCGCCGTCGATGAACACGATCGGGTCGCCGTGGATGAAGCCCGTGATGCGCGCGCCGTTCTGCTCGAAGTGCGCGAACGCATTGTTGATCGTCCACGTCCCTGCGAACGTTCTCGGCGCGGGCGGCGCCACTTCGGCGCCAATCGCGTGCACGGACCGAAAGTACGAGTAGCTGCTCGCGGGATCGATCGTTTCGACGCGCAGGTAGCGCGCCTCGAACGGCTTTACGTCGACGAGCTGTGTCGCGTTCGACGCGACGGCGTTCTGCACGACGATCTGCCGCCAGTGCTTCCCGTCGAGCGAGGCGTCGAAGCGGATCTTGCCGGGCGTCGATTCTTTGAACGCGGTGATGCCGAGGCGCTCGATGCGCGCGCGCGAGGCGAGGGAGAAGACGATCGTCTGCCGCGCGCCGCTCGGCGGCGACGCCCACGACGTCGGCGAGAAGCCGTCGATGGCGTGGATCGCCGACGACTCGAGGTGCGACTCGCCGGTGCGCGACACGACGTTGGCGCCGTACGCGATGTTGAGGAGATTGTCCGCGTCGATGTCGGTGCCGGCTTGCGCGTCGCGCTCCTGCTGCGTGGGTGCGGCGGCGGGCGGCGGAGTGGGCGGCGGCGGAGGAGGCTCGCGTTTGCACGCGAATGCGAGGAAGACGAGGGCGGCCGCGGCTGCGTGTTTCACGCCTTCGAGTCGCGAGTGTAGTCGCGGCGATCCACGACGATCTTCGTGACGTCCGCGATCTGCCGCACCGCGCTGCCGACTTTGCGCAGGAGCGACATGCGGTTCGCGCGCACGCGCGTGTCGTCGACCATCACCATTACGTCTTTGAAGAAGTTCTCGAGCTCGGGCGCGAGCGCCGCGAAGGACTCGAACGCGAGCGGATAGCGACGCTCGGCGATGAGCTCCGCGATCTGCCCCGACACGACATCCGCCAGCTCGTTCAACCGCACCTCGGTCGGATGCTCGAGATGCGCGGCGTCAACGCGGCCGCTGACGTCGTGACCCGCCGTGATGTTCTCGATGCGCTTCGCGGAGTCGAGGACGGAGAGGAAGTTCGGCTCGTTGCGAATGGCTTTGAGCGCGGAGATGCGATCGACGACGTCGGTGAGCAGCAGGTCCCACCACCGCGCCTCCATCACCGCGCGGATCTCGTCGTACGCGAACTGCCATGCCGAGGCCTGGAGGATGGTGCCGATGCGCTCGAAGAAGAAGGCGCCGAGATCGCTCCGCGCGCCTTCCGCGCCCTCGAACGAGTACGCGTCGAACGCGAGCTCGATGAGCTCCTGCACGGTGATGCGCACTTCGCGCTTGTCGCGATTGAGCAGAATCTGCACGACGCCCTGCGCCGCGCGACGGAGTCCGAACGGATCCTTCGAGCCGGTCGGCTTCGCGCCGATGCCGAAGAAGCCGGCCAGCGTGTCCATGCGATCGGCAAGCGAGACGACGCAGCCGGCAATGTTGCGCGGCAACGCGTCATCGACGCTCACCGGCTGGTAGTGATCGTAGATCGCCTGCCAGACCGCTTCGGATTTCCCTTCCTCGCGCGCATAGATGCCGCCGACGCGTCCCTGAAGATCGGTGAACTCCTTCACCATCTCCGTCACGAGGTCCGTCTTGCACAACCGCGCCGCCTCGGCCGCCGCCTCGCCGTCGATCCGCGCGGCCTTGCAAATGCCGGCGGCGATCTTCTCGATGCGCTTCGTTTTGTCGAGATAGTTGCCGAGCTTCTCCTGAAACTGCAGATGTGCGAGCGACTCGAGCCGCTCCTCGAGCGGGCGGCGGCGGTCGGTCTCGTAGAAGAACTGCGCGTCGGCGAAGCGCGCGTTCGTGACGAACGAGTTGCCGTACGCGGCGTTGCCGTCCGGATCGCCTTCGTTGTCGAGCACGGCGAGGAATGAGCTCGTGAGTTTGTCGTTCGCGTCGCGAATCGGAAGCTGCTTCTGATGCACGCGCATGACCGTGACGAGCACTTCTTCCGGCAGCGCGAGGTACTCGTCGCGGAACTGCGCGCGCACGAGTCCGGGATATTCGGTGAGGTACTGCCACTGCGACCAGATCGACGCGTCGACGGACGGCGAGCCGTTCACTTCATTCGCCAGCGCACGCGCGCGATGCACCATCACCTCGCGGCGCCGCATCGGATCGATGACGACGCGCGCGAGCTCGAGCTTTGTCACGTAGTCGTTGTACGACGTGACGTCGAACGCCTTCGGCGCGAGCGTGCGATGGCCGACCGTCGTCGTGCCCGAGGCGACGCCGAAGATCGTGATCGGCAGATGCGCGCCGTCATAAAGGGAGACGCACGAGTGAATGGGGCGGATGTACGCGTGCTCGCCGTTGCCCCAGCGCATCATCTTCGGCCAGCGCAGCCCTTCGACGATCTCCGGGATGCGTTCGCGCAGAAGATCGGAGGTCGCGCGGCCGCGGATCGTGCGCGAGACGCGCACGTACTCATCGCCGGAGTCCTTCACGTCTTCCAGCGCGGCGTTCTGTTTTTTGAGGAAGCCGAGGAGTGCGGGTGTCGGTTTGCCGTCCGCGTCGTACGCGGATTTCTTCGGCGGACCTTTCACTTCCTGCACGCGATCCTGTTCGCCCGCAGAAAGGTTCTTGCACTGGATCACGATGCGGCGTGATGTCGAAGCGATGATGACGTCGTCTTCGGTCGCGCCGAGGTCGGACTTGAGCACGCGCTCCTTGAGCGAGGCCGCGGCCGCGTCGTGCATCCACGCCGGAATCTCTTCCGTCAGCAGCTCGAAAAAATAATCAGGCATGCGCTTGCAGCAGCGGGAAGCCCTGTTCCCGCCGCGCCTCGAGGTACTGCTCCGCGCAGCGCACGGCCAGGTCGCGCACGCGCTTGATCACGCCGACGCGCTCCGTTACCGAGACCGCGCCGCGCGCGTCGAGCGTGTTGAAGACGTGCGAGCACTTCAATGTCCAGTCGTACGCGGGGAGGACGAGTCTCGCGTCGAGACAGCGGCGCGCCTCGGCCTCGTACACGTCGAGGAGCTTCCAGTGCATCGCCACGTCCGCCGTCTCGAAGTAGTACTTCGAGAACTCGAACTCCTCCTGCTTCCGTACCGCGCCGTACGGAACGCCGTCCGTCCACTCGATGTCGTAGATCGAGCTCTTGCGCGCGAGGAACATCACAAGCCGCTCGATGCCGTACGTGATCTCCGCGGAGATCGGCGCGAGATCGATTCCGCCGGCCTGCTGGAAGTACGTGAACTGCGTGATCTCCATGCCGTCGAGGAGGATCTGCCAGCCGACGCCCCACGCGCCGAGGGTGGGCGACTCCCAGTTGTCTTCCTCGAAGCGGATGTCGTGTCGCGTGAGATCGAGGCCGAGCGCGCGCAGCGAGTCGAGATACAAATCCTGCACGTTCAGCGGCGACGGCTTCAGGATGACTTGAAACTGATAGTGCTTGCCGAGGCGGAAGGGGTTGTCGCCGTAGCGGCCGTCGGCGGGGCGTCGCGACGGTTGCACGTAGCCGACGTTCCACGGCTCGGGTCCGAGGACGCGGAGGTACGTCGCGGGATGCATCGTGCCGGCGCCGACTTCGAGGTCGAGCGGAGTCTCGAGCAGACAGCCGCGCGCCGCCCAGAAATTCTGCAGCGCGAGGATGAGTGACTGAAAGGTGACCCGCGACATCGGGCGCGCATTCTAGCGCACGCGTCGCGCGGCACTCGCTACAGCGGCGGAGGCGGTGGCGGCGCTTCCGTCGAGGTGGCCGCGGTGTCCGTGTTCTCCGGCGGAGGAGGCGCGTCTTCCTTCGGCTTCGGCTTCTCCTCGGGCTTCGGCTTCTCGTCCGCAGGCGGCGGCGGTTGCGTTGCCGTTGCGGTGTCGGTGTTCGTCGGAGGCGGAGCCGGCGTCGGCTCGGCGGTCTGCGTCGGCTGCGGCTGCGGCGTTGGCTGGGCAACCGGCGGCGGATACGTGATCACGCGTCGCGGCTGTTGCTGCTCCGGCGTGTATGTCGGAACGGAGCCCGGCGAGGAGTAGCTCGGCGGCGGCAGCGTGCCCGCGATCGCGCCCGGCGTCGCGCTGGTCGTCGTCGCGGCAGCATTCGGATCGAGTGCGAAGGCCGTCGTCGTGTCCGCGTTCGTTCCGGTGATCGGCGGCAGCGTCTCGCCCGGCCCCTGAATCGTCGACGTCACGCCGCTCGCGGAGCCTTCCTGTACCGTCTCGTACTGCTTCTGATCGCGACGAACGCTGTTGCGTCCGCACGCGGAGGCGATCAAAACGGCGATCAGCGTACAACTCAGTTTCTTTCTCATAACGGGCCTTCGCTGCGGAAGAGCGTCGCAAGCGCCTTGCCACTTAGAATCGGGCGATGGAACGGATTCGCGAAAGCTTCGCTCGCCAGACTTTCATGACCACGATCGGCGCGCGGCTCACGCGCGTCGAGCCCGGTGCAATCGAGATCGAGTTGCCGTTCCGCGCCGATCTCCTGCAGCAGAGCGGGACGCTTCATGCCGGAGTCATCAGCTCGATCGCCGACAACGCCTGCGGCTATGCCGCCCTCAGCCTGTTTCCGGAAGGAGCGAATGTCGTCAGTGTCGACTTCACGATCAGCTTCCTTGCTCCCGTGACCGGCGACATCGTCGCGCGCGGCCGCGTGCTCCGCAGCGGGAAGACGCTGAGCTTCACCGCGGCGGATGTGTTCGCCGGAGAGACGCTCGTGGCGACGATGTCGGCGACGATCATGCGGCGCTGAGCGAGGGGCGGAACATCTTTTGAACACAGTGGGTTGTAGAAACCGAACCAACATGGTACGGTTTCGCGCCCAATGCTGAAGATCTCCCGACTCACCGACTACGGACTCCTCGCCAGCGTCTACCTCGCGCGTCACGCGGGCGAGGTCGTCTCCGCGCGCGAGATCGCGGAGTTCTACCACCTCCCGATCCCCGCGGTGACGAAGGTGCTCAAGGCGCTCCACCACGGCGCGCTCGTGCAGTCGCATCGCGGCGTCGACGGCGGCTACTCCTTCGACCGCGACCCCGAGTCCGTCACCCTCGGCCACCTCATCGAGCTCCTCGAGGGCCCGTGGGATCTCGTCGAGTGCGAGACCTTCGACGACGACGGTCACGCCACGTGTGCGATTCGAGTCGCGTGTCCGTCGCGCCGTTTCATGTTCGGCATCAACCGAGCAATCAAAGGAGCGTTCGAGCAGGTCACGCTCGGCGACCTCGCCCGCGGCGGCGTCCCCATGCCCGTGATCGACAAGCAGCAGTTGACCTCCAGCGAGGCAGTGTCATGAGCAATCTCCAGATCGAAGAAATCGCCAGGCAGGAGTACAAGTACGGCTTCGTCACCGACATCGAAGCCGATGTCGCGCCTCCGGGACTGACCGAAGACATCGTCCGGCTCATCTCGCACAAGAAAGAGGAGCCGGAGTGGATGCTCGAGTGGCGTCTCAAGGCGTTCCGCCACTGGCTGACGATGACGGAGCCGACGTGGGCGAACGTGCATTACCCGCCCATCGACTATCAGGCCATCCGATACTATTCCGCGCCGAAGCAGAAGAAGCAGCTCAACTCGCTCGACGAAGTCGATCCGGAGCTGCGCGCGACGTTCGAGAAGCTGGGCATCTCGCTCGATGAGCAGAAGCGCCTCACCGGCGTCGCGGTCGATGCGGTGTTCGACAGCGTGTCCGTCGCGACGACGTTCCAGGCGGAGCTGGCGAAGCTCGGCATCATCTTCTGTTCGTTCTCCGAGGCGGTGAAGAATCATCCGGAGCTGGTGCGGAAATACCTCGGCTCCGTCGTGCCGTACACCGACAACTTCTTCGCGACGCTCAACAGCGCCGTCTTCAGCGACGGCTCGTTCTGCTACATCCCGAAGGGCGTGCGCTGTCCGATGGAGCTCTCCACCTACTTCCGCATCAACACCGCGGGCACGGGACAGTTCGAGCGCACGCTGATCATCGCCGACGAAGGCGCGAAGGTGAGCTATCTCGAAGGCTGCACCGCGCCGATGCGCGACGAGAACCAGTTGCACGCGGCGGTCGTCGAGCTGGTCGCGCTCGATCACGCGACGATCAAGTACTCCACGGTGCAGAACTGGTATCCCGGCGACAAGAACGGCGTCGGTGGCATCTACAACTTCGTGACGAAGCGCGGGAAGGCGTTCAAGGGCGCGAAGCTGTCGTGGACGCAGGTCGAGACCGGATCGGCGATCACGTGGAAGTATCCGAGCTGCATCCTGCAGGGCGACGACTCGACCGGCGAGTTCTACTCGGTCGCGCTGACGAATCACTATCAGCAGGCGGACACCGGCACGAAGATGATTCACATCGGCCGGAACACGACGTCGACGATCGTCTCGAAGGGCATCTCCGCGGGACACGGGCAGCAGACGTATCGCGGTGAAGTGAAGATCATGAAGGGCGCCGAGAACGCCCGCAATTACTCGCAGTGCGACTCCCTCCTCCTCGGCGATCAATGCGGGGCGCACACGTTCCCGTACATCGAAGTGCGCAACTCGACGGCGACGATGGAGCACGAGGCGTCGACGTCGAAGATCGGCGAGGACCAGCTCTTCTACTGCCAGCAGCGCGGCATCACGGCGGAAGACGCGGTCTCGATGATCGTGAACGGCTTCTGCCGCGAGGTGTTCCGCGAGCTGCCGATGGAGTTCGCGGTCGAGGCGCAGAAGCTGTTGGGAGTTTCACTCGAAGGAAGTGTTGGCTGATGCTCGAAATCAAAAATCTCCACGCCGGTATCGACGGCAAGCAGATCCTGAACGGCCTCGACCTGCGCGTCAGCGCGGGCGAGGTGCACGCGATCATGGGGCCGAACGGCTCCGGCAAATCGACGCTCGCGAACGTGCTCGCGGGACGCCCGCGCTACGAAGTCACCGATGGCGAAGTGTTGTTCGAGGGGAAGAATCTCCTCGAGATGCCGACCGAGGAGCGGGCGCGCGAGGGAGTGTTCCTGGCGATGCAGTACCCGGTCGAGATCCCGGGCGTGAACAACATCTACTTCCTCAAGGCCGCGCTGAACGCGATGCGCAAACATCGCGGCGAGGAAGAGCTGGACGCCGTCGAGTTCCTGCAGCTCGCGCGCGAGAAGATGAAGGTCGTCGAGCTCGACGAGGCGTTCATGAATCGCGGCGTGAACGAAGGCTTCTCTGGCGGCGAGAAGAAGCGCAACGAGATCTTCCAGATGGCCGTGCTCGATCCGAAGCTGGCCATCCTCGACGAGACCGACTCCGGACTCGACATCGACGCGCTGCGCATCGTCGCCGAAGGCGTGAACGCGCTGCGCAGCGAGCGCCACGCGGTGCTCGTCATCACGCACTACCAGCGCCTGCTGCGTTATCTCGTCCCCGACTTCGTGCACGTGCTGGCCGGCGGCCGCATCGTGAAGTCGGGCGGGAAAGAGCTCGCCGAAGAGCTCGAGCAGAAGGGCTACGACTGGATTCAGGAGGTCGCGTGACGACGGCCGTGGATGCGGACGTCCGCGAACGGGCGGCCGAGGCGTGGGAGAAGCTCGGGTGGCCGACGACGCGCATCGAGGAGTGGCGCTACACGAACCTCGCGCCGCTGCAGCGCATCGCGTGGAAGACCGATGACGCTCCGCAGTTCATCGAGACGCCGGAGACGCTCGCGGGCAAGGCCGCGCTGGAACTGGTCTTCGTCAACGGAAAGCTCCTGCGCCAGACGGGCGACACGCGCTTCGTGAATCGCGAAGTGAATGTCGCGATCGCGGACTGGGAACGCAACGCGCTCGTCGCGCTCAACACCGCGCACGCGCAGGATGGCGCGCGCATCGAGATCGCGCCGAACGCGATCGTCGACGGCTTCCTGCACCTGCTCTTTGTCGGCAACGGCGACGGCGTGTGGTCGCATCCGCGCAACGTCATCCGCGTCGGCAGCAACGCGCAGGTGACGATCGTCGAGACGTACGTCGGCAGCGGCAACTACTTCACGAACGCGGTGACGGAGATCGTCGCGGGTGACGGTGCGGTCGTCGATCACTATCGCGTGCAGTGCGAAGGGCCGGGCGCGTTTCACATCGGGAACGTGTTCATTCGCGAGGAGCGCTCGGCGACGGTGACGTCGCGCAGCATCGCGCTCGGCAGCGCGCTGGCGCGGCACGAGACGCACGTGACGCTCGCCGGCACCGGTGCGAACGTCGTGCTGGACGGACTCTTCGCCGGCACGGGCACGCAGCATCTCGACAATCGCACGGTGATCGATCACGTCGAGCCGCACTGCGAGAGCCACGAGCTGTACAAAGGCATCCTCGATCAGAACGCGCGCGGCGTGTTCGACGGACGGATCATCGTCCGCCCCGGCGCGCAGAAGACGGTGTCGCGCCAGGAGAATCGCAATCTCCTGCTGTCGGAGTCGGCGATCGTCGACTCGAAGCCGACGCTCGAGATTCACAACGACGACGTGAAGTGCAATCACGGCTCGACGATCGGACAGTTGAACGACGAGGCGCTGTTCTACCTGCGCTCGCGTGGCATCAGCGAGGAGGAGTCGCGCGGGCTGCTCGTCTTCGCCTTCGCGAGCGAGATCGTCGATCGCATGAAGCTCGAGCCGGTGCGCGAGCAGATCCGCCGCGCGCTGTTCCGGCAGATGCCGGAGCGCATGCCGGAACGGAGAGGAGGAGCGCGATGAAGAACGAGGAACGAGGAACGATGAACGATGAACGGGGCGATGCTGCGTCATCGTTCATCGTTCATCGTTCATCGTTCGACGTCGAGCGCATTCGCAACGACTTTCCCATTCTCGCAAGAGATGTGCGCGGTAAGCGCCTGGTCTACCTCGACAACGCGGCGACGACGCAGAAGCCGCAGGCGGTGATCGACCGCCTCGTGCGCTACTACTCCGAAGAAAACTCGAACGTGCATCGCGGCGTGCACTTCCTCAGCGAAGTGGCCACGCTCGCGTACGAGAACGCGCGCGGGACGGTGCAGCGCTTCATCCACGCGCGCAGCGAGAAGGAAATCGTCTTCACGCGCGGGACGACGGAGTCGATCAACCTCGTCGCGCAGTCGTGGGGACGCGCGAACGTTCGCGAAGGCGATGAGATCCTGATCTCCGCGATCGAACATCACTCGAACATCGTGCCGTGGCAGTTGCTCGCGGAAGAAAAGCGCGCGGCGGTGAAGGTGATCCCGGTCAACGACGCGGGAGAGCTGGACGTCGACGCGTACGAGCGCATGCTCACGCCGCGCGTGAAGATCGTGGCCATCGGTCACGCATCGAATGCGCTCGGCACGATCAATCCGGTCCGGCGCATGGCCGCGGCCGCGCGCGCGAACGGCTCGCTGATTCTCATCGACGGCGCGCAAGGCGTCCCGCACCTTCCCGTCGACGTCCAGGACCTCGGCGTCGACTTTTATGCGTTCTCCGGACACAAGGTGTACGGCCCGACCGGCATCGGCGTGCTGTGGGGACGCGAGTCGCTGCTCGACGCGATGCCGCCGTGGCAGGGCGGCGGCGACATGATCCTGTCGGTGTCGTTCGAGAAGACGACGTACAACGCGCTGCCCTACAAGTTCGAGGCGGGCACGCCGAACATCGCCGGCGTCGTGGGACTCGCCGCGGCGCTCGACTATGTCGCGAACATCGGACTCGAGTCGATCGGCGCGTACGAGCACGAGTTGCACGACTACGCGTCGCGACGGTTGCTCGAGATCGAAGGTCTGCGCCTCATCGGCACCGCGCGCGAGAAAGCTGCGGTGATCTCGTTCGTGCTCGAAGGCGTGCATCCGCACGACATCGGCACGATCCTCGATGGCGAAGGCATCGCCGTCCGTACGGGACATCACTGCGCGCAGCCGCTGATGATGCGCTTCAACGTGCCGGCGACCGGCCGCGCGTCGTTCGGCCTGTACAACACGCGCGAGGAAGCAGACGCGCTGGTCGCGGGTCTGCACAAAGTAATCGAGGTGTTTCGCTGATGTCGGATCTTCGCGAGCTCTACCAGCAGGTCATCCTCGATCACAACAAGAACCCGCGGAACTATCGCGAGATGCCGGACGCGACGGCGAAGGTCGAGGGCTACAACCCGCTCTGCGGCGATCACTACACGATCTTTCTCAAGATGGACGGCCCGAAGATCAGCGAAGTGAGCTTCACCGGAAGCGGCTGCGCGATCTCGAAGGCGTCGGCGTCGGTGATGAGCTCGACGATGAAAGGGAAGTCGAAGGATGAGGCGGAAACGCTCTTCGACGTCTTTCACAAGCTCGTCATGGGCGACGCCAGCGGCCTCAGCGCGGCAGACCTGGGCCGCCTCGCCGCGTTCTCAGGAGTGAGCGAGTTTCCGGCGCGCGTGAAATGCGCAACGCTGGCCTGGCACACGCTGAAGAACGCGCTCGAGGGCAAGGAAGAAAAGATTTCGACGGAATGACTATGCGCGAAGAAGTGACGTTCAATCGCAGCGCCGAGGCGATCATGATTCCGAGCGGGGAGCGGGTGCTCGTTCCCGTCGGTGCCCAGGCAACGATCACTCAATCTCTCGGCGGCGCCTACACGCTCATCACCGATCGCGGCCTGATGGTGCGCGTCTCCGGCCGCGAGGTCGAGGCGATCGGCAAGACGCCGCAGGAAACGAGTGAGGTGAAGCCGGACGAGATCACGCCGGAGAAGCTCGAGGAACTCGTGTGGGAGCAGCTCAAGACCTGCTACGACCCCGAGATCCCCGTGAACATCGTCGACCTCGGACTCGTGTATTTGTGCGAGCTGCAGGACTCCGAAGACGGCCGCAAGAATGTGCACATCAAGATGACGCTGACCGCGCCGGGCTGCGGGATGGGTCCCGTGCTCGCGAGCGACGTGAAGATGAAGCTCGAGTCTCTGCCGAACGTGAAGAACGCGGACGTCGAGGTCGTGTTCGATCCGGTGTGGGATCGCAGCATGATGTCCGAGGCGGCGCGGCTGCAACTCGGAATGATGTGGTGAGTAAGGCATACTGCCTACTCACAAATGCACTGCGCCTATTGCGGTAGCTGGGTCGAGCACGTCTCGCATGCGCCTTGCGCGTCGTGCGGGATGCCGACGAACGGCGCGCCGCGGCGCGGGACGTCCGGCGGTACGAATCCCATTGCCATCGTTGCGATCGTCGTCGTGGGGGCGATGTTCGTCGTCGCGATCATCGGCATCCTCGCCGCGATCGCGATTCCGAATCTCCTCACGGCGATGCAGCGCTCCAGGCAGAAGCGCACGGTTGCCGACATCCGCCTGATCGGCACTGTGGTGGAGTCGTATGCCGTCGATAACAACGCGTATCCGCGCGCGGAGTCGATGGACGAGCTGAAGCCGCTGATCGAACCGAAATACACGGCGCATCTCCCGAAGCTGGACGGCTGGGGCAACGAGCTGCGGTACCGATGCACGGACAATGAGTGCAAGGGCTACGCGATCTCGAGCTCGGGCGCGGATCGCATCTTCGAGCACGTCACCGCGGGCGAGTATGAAGGCGGCGCGACGTCGAACTTCAACAGCGACATCGTCTGGGTCGACGGCAAGTTCGTGCAGTATCCGGAAGGAGTGCAGCGGTAGATGTACTGCACGTACTGCGGCGCGGAGCGCGCCGACTCCGCGACGGCGTGCCCGCAATGCGGACGTCCCGTCGCGGAGTTCGCGGCGCCGGATGAAGTGCCGAACCATCTCGTGCAGTCGATCCTCGTCACGCTGTGCTGCTGCCTGCCGCTGGGCATCGTCGCGCTCGTGTACTCGTCGCAGGTGAACACGAAGCTCGCGCACGGCGACGTGAGCGGCGCACGCATCGCGTCGGCGCGCGCACGCACGTGGGTCATCGTCTCGTTCATCGGAGGTCTTTTGAGCGCGGGCGGTTTCGCCGCGTTTACGTACTTGAATCAGTGAGGGAGGATGCGAGCATGAACTGTCCGAATTGCGGCTCTTCGAATCTCGACAACGCGACCATCTGCGTGAACTGCGGACGTCCGCTCACGGCGCCGCCACCACCGCCGCCGCCGCCCGTGCAGCAGGCGACGTACATCCCGCCGCCTCCCTCGGGCACGCCGTACGGCGCGCCGCCTCCGGCCGGAACGCCGATTCCGAACTATCTCGTGCAGTCGATTCTCGTCACGCTGTGCTGCTGTCTGCCGCTGGGCGTCGTGGCGATCGTCTTCGCGGCGCAGGTGAACTCGAAGCTCGCCGCGGGCGACATCGCGGGCGCGCGCGAAGCGTCGAACAACGCGAGAAAGTTCTGCTGGATCGCGTTCCTCTGCGGCATCGCGATCATCGTCATCTCGATGCTCATCAACGGTGCGGTCATTCTCCAGGGCATCCATGACGGCTGGGCGAATCGTTAGCGCGTCGATCGTCGCAATCGCCGGCGCGTGGGTGCTGTATCACTACCCGCCGGCGACGTCGACGTTCTACCCGCACTGCGCGTTTCACGACTGGACGGGACTGGACTGCCCCGGCTGCGGCACGACGCGCGCGCTGCACGAGCTCCTGCACGGCCGCATCGGCAACGCGTTCCGCCTGAACGCGATGCTCTTTCCGCTCATGCTCACCGGCGCATTCGCCGCGCCCGACTTCCTGCGCGGACGCACTCCCGCCTTCATCATGAAGCCGTGGTTCGGCTGGGGAAGCTTCGCCGTCATTACGGCGTGGTGGATTGGCCGAAACTTGTGGTAGGGAAGTAGGCAGTTCGCTGCGCTGGAGTAGGCAGGAGCGTAGCCATCCTTCGATGGCCTCTAATGACGCGTAATATCGGGTTATGGGGACGCTACAGATTCTCCCGTGGTGTGGGATACCGAGAACATATCGCCTGGGCGAGCTGACGCTTCTTCGCGTAATTACGGATGAGCCAATAGAAGGTCTGCCGCAAGCATCGGAGCGCATCATTCGCCGGTTTATCGCGAGCTACCGAGCGTTGGACGGTACAGTGGTGGATCCATGTGCGATTGTCGCGTTCCGAAGCGATGATCCGATACGCGAACTCACGGAAGCTGAACTCAACGAAGCTGCAGAATCCGTGCAGTTAGCTGCGTTCTCGTCACTAGCAGCACGACGATTTTTCCGCGAGCCCTACTCCAACTCGACTTGTTTCACGCGCGTTGTTCAGCAATTCGATGATGGGCCGGGTATCGCCGTGTACTCCCGCCGTCGTGACGGAGGAATGTTGGACGGTCGCATACTGCCGGCGACGCGGTTTGGCATTCCGCCACAGGCCGCATCGGTTAGAGGGATTGAGATCGACGACACGCTCTTCAGGGCGCTTACGAATTATCGAGATGCGGCGAAACCGAGCGATTGGGTACGATGGCAGAACGCGATTGACTGTTTTAATTTTGCGAACACAGACGACTCGAGTATCCCGCTCCATGTCGAATGGGTGATGACCGCCGCCGCGTTCCAACGCCTGACCGATTCGGCTTCCGGGGCAGAAGCCGTCGCATCCGCATTCGAAAGCGCCTTACAGCCTGAAAAGCCGATCGCGGCACGAGACGCTAACGTACGCCAATTCAATCCGAAGGTTAGCGCGCGGTCGTTACGTTCAGTATGGGCGTGGGAGTTCTATTCGTTGCGAGGTGAATACGCGCACGGCAAACTCACTACGAAGCGAGAACATTCGTGGGAGCCTTATGAGCATCTCTTTCTCGCGGCGGTCGCCTTTCCGTTGCTCGTGAAGACGCTTCTCGAAAATGCAGGTCTTTATCAGCGAACGGATGACGATTGGGCACAAATTGATGCGTTCGAAACTCTTCTCGATTCTGACTTTTTCACACCGCCCGCAGATTCTCGCCATAGCTGGGACACAGTGTGGGCGCGATTGCAGACGCAGCACCACGGGCGGCGGCAAGTGCGAAAAATCGTCAACGAGTTGTTCGAAAAGATGGGACGCGAAGATGCCGCGGACTAATCAACGTCGGAGCTGGTGCCCCGCTCGCGAGTAGAACGCTGCAGTAGGCAGAATCTCTCCTGCCTACTGCTTACTGCGAACTGCCAACTCGTTATCGGTGGTCGTTAAAGAACGTCCACTGTCCTACCGGATGTCCTGCCTGGAGCTGTTGCGCCTGCATGTAGCCGTCGATCGCCGCGACGATGGCGACGAGGCCCGCGCCGGCGCCGCACGTCGGCACGCCGATGACGAAGTACAACACGATCGCGACGATGCCCTTCGTTTTCTGGCCGATCATGATGTAGCCGACGCCGCCGAACAGCAGTAGGTTCAGCACGAGGACGAGGATCGGGTCCTTCGGCGGAGTCGTGGGATAGACGAGATCACCACCGCCGCCGCTGGCCGGCGGCGCGGGTGGCGGTGGCGGAGTGAACGAACCTGGTTGTTCAGACATGGTCGCGTCTCACAGATTCTTTTCGGCGAAGTCAGTGATGATCGGGATGCGGAAGCGCTGACCGCCGACCGCCTTGATGATGCAGATGATGATCAGCGCGAGGAAGCCGAGCGAAATCACGCACTGCACGATGCTCACGCCGCAGCCGAGGCCGGGGACGCGGCGCATGATCATCATGAGCACGATGCACACGATCCACACCGCGACTTCAGCGAGGAACAATGCGAGTCCGTTCTTCGCGTGCCAGCGCACTTCCTGATCCGGATCGTCTTTCTTCGCGAAGTACGGGATGAGCGAGAGGATGCCGAGGTACGAGAGGATGACCCAGAGCGTGCGGTCGGAGCTCGCCGGTGCGCCGCTGCCCGGCGGTGGAGGTGGCGGCGGCGTGTACGACCCGCCTCCCGGGGGCGGTGGTGTCGCCGGGGGAACGGTGGGCGGAGGAATGTTGGTCATGTCTTCTCCTTGCGCGCGTTCTTCGTGACGCGAACGATTCTAATCCGATTCACTGCGGGCGAGGCGGCGTTCCGCCGCGCGCATTGGTATCACCGCGGTTGCAATCGACAGCGTGAGCGCAGTCACGAGGGGAAAGATGACGCCGATCGCCGTGCCGCCG
>DATELS010000504.1:0-7394 GCA_035276365.1 Thermoanaerobaculia bacterium | reverse complement strand
GACGTGGAGATCGAGTTCGAGGCGAAGACGGCCACGCGCGGGATGAACGTGACGCTGCAGGTGTTCGACCTCGACGACGTGCTGCTGTTCGAGACGATCCACAACGGCGATGCCGGCGCGAACACGTTCGTGGACCGCGGGAGATATGTAGCGACGTGCCGCATCCCCGCCGACTTTCTCGCGCCGCGGCCCTATCAGTTGCGCATCGATGCGGGGATCGCGGAGGTGCGGAGGTTCTATGCGGAGCCGGTGCGGGTGAACATCGACGTCGAGCAGACCGGCGCCGTGCACGCGGCGTATCCGGGCTATCGCACGCCGGCGCGGCTCGCGCCGCGGCTGACGTGGAACGTGTCGGCGGTATGAGATTTTTCCGGCGACGCGAGACCGATCCCGATCCGATCTGGCGCGGCGTGTACGCGTCGTTCGCGGAGGTGGCCGCGAGCGCGGAGGGACACGCGTCGCAATCGTGGGCGGATGCGCTGATCGCGGAGATGGAGGCGGTGCAGCGCGGCGCGTGGACCGACGATTTCGCGGCGGAGCACGAGCAGCTCGTGTTGTTGATCGCTGCGAAGAATGGCGCGCGCATTCTCGATTTCGGCGGCGGCGTCGGGCAGACGTACGCGTATCTGAGGCGCGTGCTGCCGCGTGTGCGCATCGAGTACGAGCTCGTCGAGTTGCCGGCCGTGCTCGAGCTCGCGCGGCGGTTTCATGGCGACGAGGTCACGCTGCGCGCGGATCTCGAAAAGACATCCGCGGACATTGTGTTCGTGAAGAGCGCGCTGCAGTACGTCGACGATCATCGCGACGTCCTGCGTCGCCTGTTCGCGATCGGTGCGCGCTTCGTCGTGTTGGAGAAATTCTCCGGCGTCGCCGCGCCGTCGTACGTCACGGCGCAGCGCAATGTCTCCGCGACGCCGATCCCCTATCGCTTCATCTCCTTCGACGACGTCTTCGCCGCCGCGCGCGACGCGGGCTACAACCGCCTCGTCTGGCGGCGCCTGCCGCGCGTCTACGACCAGCGCGAGTTCCCGCCCGAGCTGCGCATGGGACAGGCGTCCACGCTTGTTTTCGGCAAGCGGGATTGACGATGATGGCGCCGATGCGGAAGCGCGTGATGCTGCTCGTCGAGACGTTCAGCATGCCCAGCGCGCAGTCCGCGGCCGTGCAGTATCGCGACTGTTTCCGCGACGCCGGCTACGACGCGATCTATGTCGCCCGTGACGAGCCGCAGGGATTCGAGTCCGTCGATCGCCTGGCCAATCTCGCGTGGCGCGCGCGCATGCGCCGCCGCTCGCGCGCGATGAAGGCCGACATTCAGAAGCGCTGGGACGATCGCATCGTGGCCATCGCCGCGGAGTGCGACGTCGTGTACGCGGCGAAGGTGGCGTCGCTGGAATTGCATCAGCGCATTCAGGCGCTGAAGAAGCCGCGCCTGCTCGTGCTGTTCGCGGACGCGCTCTGGCTCCCGTTCGCCCGCGGCCGCGGATGGCAGGACGTCGACGCCATCCTGAGCATCGCCGACGGCATCGTGACCGTGAACGAGATGACGGCGAACTACGCGCGACAGAAGAACGAACGCGTGTTCATCGTCAACGACAGTCCGCAGACCGAGGAGTTCGACAAGGTCCGCGAGCGCTACGGGAAAGATCCGTCGCGCACCGTCCTCGGCTGGATCGGCTCTCCGTTCACCGCGACGTCGCTCTTCAAAATCTGGGAGCCGCTGGAGCGCTTGTTCGCCGAAGACGCGTCGCTGCATCTGCGGCTCGTCGGCACGGGCAGCGCAACGCTGCTCAACGTGCCGCGCTTCGAGAAGGTGCGCTGGTCCGCGGTCGAGCAATACGACCAAGCGACGATGATTCGTGAAGCATTGGCGATGGACATCGGACTGTTTCCGCTCTTCTCCGGCGAGGACGCGCTCGCGCGCGGCGCGCACAAGGCCGCGATCTACATGAGCGGCGAGGCCGCGGTTGCCGCGCAGCGCTACGGCGAGGCGGCGGAGGTGATCGAAGACGGCGTCACGGGCATGCTCTGCGCGACGGACGAGGAGTGGTACGAGAAGCTCGCGTTCCTCATTCGTAACGCGGACGAACGCCGCGCGATGGCGAAGCGCGGGCTGGCCATGGTGCGCGAGCGTTTCTCGCGCGCGCGGACCTTCGAGCAACTGCGCGCGGCGATCGAGTCGGTGTGATGAGTCGCCGAACCGTGCTGTTCGTCGTCGAGTCGTCGTACGAAGTCGGCGGACTGCACACGCGCTACGCGAAGCTCGGCCGCGTACTGCCGCAGTTCGGCTGGCGCGCGGTGTTCGCGCTGACGCGCGGCAATCGCTTTCACGATCCGCGCAGGCTGGACGCGACGTTCGGCGAGCTGGAGACGATCGAGCTCGATGCGCGCACGGGGACGTGGGACGGACGCGTGATCGCAATCGAGCGCGCGCTGGGACGCGTGAAACCGCACGTCGTCATTCCGCTGGCAGGACTCGACGCATGGTCGGTGCTCGCGCGACGCAAAGGCAACGGCGGCCCGCGCGTCGTCTGCGGCATGCCCGGCATTCATCCGCGATACATCGCGCTCATCCGCAGATTCCGCGGCATCGTCGACGCGGCGTACGGCGTGAGTCCGATGACCGCGCGCGTGATGCGCGAGGTGGCGGGCATCGCCGAGGAGCGCGTGTTCTACGTTCCGACCGGCGTGCCGATCCCGCCCTTCACGCGCGACGCGCGTTCGCGTCCCGAGCTTCGCATCGGCTTGATCGGGCGACTCACGAAGAAGAAGCGCGTGCTCGATCTCATTCCGCTGTGTGAGGAGCTTCAACGCCGCGATATCGCGTTCTCGCTGCGTGTCTACGGCGAGGGTCCGCTCGCCGGCGCGCTGCGCGACGGGCTGCAGCGATTCGGCGACTGCTACCGCATCGAAGGCGCGGTGAGCGGCGACACGATCCGCAACGTGGTGCTGCCGGAGCTCGACGTCTGTCTCCTCCTGTCGGAAAACGAAGGCACGCCGAACACGCTGCTCGAGGCGATGGCCGCCGGCGCCGTCGTCGCCACCAGCGACTTCGCCGGCCGCGCCGACCTCGGCCTCCCCGCGCTGGTCTTCCCGGTCGGCGCGATGGATGTTCTCGCAGAGTTGCTGGCGAATCTGGCGAAGGATCGCGAGGCGCTGCTGCGTCTCGCGAAGGACGCATACGACGCCGTGAAAGAGCGACACAGCATGGAAACGATGGGCCAGCACTTCGCATCGATGCTCGCATTCGCGTGCGAAGGCGCGCCGATGAACGAGCACGTCGAGGTTCCGCAAGTCGCACCCGCGGGACGGCTCACGCGCATCGCCGGTCCCGCGGCCGCGGAGACGATTCGGCGCGTGCTGCGACGCCGCTTCCCCCATGCCGATGCCAGCGAGTGGCCGACGACCGAGGGCATCACGCGCGATGAGACGCTGGACGTGGTGCGGCAGCTCGAGGCCATGCTCGGCTGCGCGGTGGACGAGGCGCAGTGACCATGCCGCGCATCCTCTTCTGCGCGCAGGCCGCGTATCGCGACGGCGGCATCGAGGCCTGGCTCGACGCGCTCGTGCTCGCGCTGCAGCGCGACGGCTGGGACGTGCACGTCGCGCTCGCGCAGGGAAAGTTTCATCGGCCGGATTGGTACGTGGAGAAACATCCGCTGCCAAACGTGATCGCGCTCGACGGCACGCGCGGTTTGCGCGAGGGACGGCTGCTGCGATTGCTCGAAGTCTTCGAAGCAACGAGCCCCGACGTCATCTTCTCGGTCAACATCGCCGACGCGCTGTATGCCGCCGCGGAGTGGAAACGCCGCGGCGCGACCGCGCGTCTCGTCACGTGCATTCACGGCCAGGAGCCCGGGCCGATTCGCGACGCGGAACGCTGCGCCGCGTTCCTCGATCGCATCTTCAGCGTCTCGCGCCGCACCGCAAATACGCTCGAACAAACAGCACTCGCGGGCCGCGTGCAACACATCCCCACCGGCGTGCGCGAGCCGCTGCAGCCGCCGCGCGTGCGCACGGAACTGCGCAACCTCGCGTACGTCGGGCGCCTCGACGCGCAGAAGCGCGCGCTCGATCTCGTCCCGCTCGCGCGGCTGCTCGATGGCAGCGGCATCACGATTCACGTCGCCGGCGATGGTCCCGATCGCGAAGCCATCGCGCGCGCCGGCGTCGTCCTGCACGGCGCGGTCACGCCCGAGCGTTTGTACGAAGACATTTATCCCAACGCTGACGCGCTCCTCATCTTCTCCGAAAAAGAAGGTGGCCCGATCGTGGCGTGGGAGGCGATGATCCACGGCGTCGTCCCCGTCGTCTCCGACTTTCAAGGCCGCGCCGACGAAGGCGTGCTCCGCGACGGCGAGACCGCGCTCGTCTTCCCGGTCGGCGACGTCGACGCCTGCGCCGCCGCGCTGCGCCGCCTCCCGCCGCTTCTCGAAACGTTGTCGAGGAACGCGATGAAGCTCCTCCCGCGCGACTATCACCTCGCCGCATTCGAAGAGAACTGGAGCCGCGCGCTGCGGGATGTGCTGTCGCGCGAGCCGCTGCGCTCGAACGAGCGCGTGATGCGCGCCGTGTCACCGGGTTGGATCGAACGCCTCGGCTTATCGGAACGTGCAACGTTCCGCCTGCGCACACTCCTCGGCACCCGCGCCGATCCCTCTGACGCCGGCGACGAGTGGCCACACACGTACTCGAACACCCCGCGATAAACTGCACCCCGATGGCAACCTGCCTCATCTGCGAAACTCCCATCGAGCCCTTCATCAACTTCGGCCGCATGCCGATCGCGAACGGTTTCCTCACCCCCGACCAGTTCGCCGACGAATACTTTTTCGAGCTCAAAGTCGCGCACTGCCCGCGCTGCTCGATGGTCCAGCTCACCGAGCACGTCGACCGCGAGCGCATGTTCCACGAGAACTACGCCTTCTTCTCCTCCACCTCCGCGTGGATGCAGCGGCACTTCGCGTCGTTCGCCGACTTCGTGCAGCAGAACTGGATCACCGACGCCGATCCGTTCGTCGCCGAGATCGGCAGCAACGACGGGATCATGCTCAAGCACTTCGCCTCCCGCGGCATCCGCCACCTCGGCATCGAGCCCTCGGCCAACGTCGCCGAAGTCGCGCGCAGTCGCGGCGTGAACACGACGACGGAGTTCTTCGACGAGGACCTCGCGCGGCGCATCCTCGATGAGCACGGTCCCGCCGACGCCTTCCTCGGCGCCAACGTCATGTGCCACATCCCGTACATGCACAGCGTCGTCGCGGGGATTCGTCTGCTGCTCAAGCCGAAGGGCGTCCTCATCTTCGAAGACCCGTTCCTCGGCGACATCATCGAGCGCACGTCGTACGACCAGATCTACGACGAGCATGCGTTCTACTTCTCGCTCTCGTCGCTCTCGCACCTCTTCGCCATGCACGACATGGAGATCGTCGACGCGCTGCCGCAGGAAGTGCACGGCGGCTCGATGCGCTGGGTCGTGGCGAAGAAGGGCGCGCATCCGGTGCGCGACTCCGTCCGTGCTCTCGCCGAACGCGAAGCCTCCCTCGGACTGGCCACCGCCGAGTGCTTCGAGCGTTTCCGCGCGAACGTCGAGCGCTCGCGCGACGAGCTCGTGTCGCTGCTCACGCGCGTGCGCGACGAAGGCAAGCGCGTCGTCGGCTACGCGGCGACGTCGAAGAGCACGACCGTCACGAACTACTGCGGCATCGGTCCCGACCTCGTCGAGTTCATCAGCGACACGACGCCGATCAAGCAGGGGAAGTTCAGTCCCGGCACGCACATCCCGGTGCGCCCACACGAGGATTTTGCGGCGCGCTATCCCGAGTACGCGCTGCTGTTCGGCTGGAACCACCGCAACGAGATCGTGGCGAAGGAGCAGGCGTTCCGTGATGCGGGCGGGAAGTGGATCGTGTACGTGCCGCGCGTCGAGGTCGTGGCGTGATCCTCTGCTCGAACCCGCACGAGCAGTACGCATCGCATCGCGACGACATTCGCGCCGCGATCGACCGCGTGCTCGAAGGCGGCCGCTACATCCTCGGCCCCGAAGTCGAGGCGTTCGAAAAAGAGTTCGCGAAGTATTGCGACGTGGATCACGCGATCGGCGTCGGCTCGGGCACGGAGGCGCTGCATCTCGCGCTGGCCGCGCTGGGAGTGGGCGCGGGCGATGAGGTGATCACGGTCGCGCACACCGCCGTCGCGACCGCGGTGGCGATCCGACTCTGCGGCGCGACTCCCGTCTTCGCCGACATCGATCCCGACACGTACACGATCGACGCGAACGACACCGCGCGTTTGATCACATCGCGCACGAAAGCCATCGTGCCCGTGCACCTTTACGGGCGCCCCGCGAACCTCGACGCCATCGCGAAGCTCGGCGTGCCCATCGTCGAAGACTGCGCGCAGGCGCACGGCGCGACGTACAACGGAAAGCGCGTGGGCTCGATCGGCGTCATCGCCGCGTTCAGTTTCTATCCCACGAAAAACCTCGGCGCCATCGGCGACGGCGGCGCAGTCGTCACGTCCGACGCGGAGCTCGCGAAGCGCGTGCGCCTTTTGCGCGAGTACGGCTGGGCGGAGCGCTACGTCAGTCACATCGAGGGCTGGAACAGCCGCCTCGACGAACTGCAGGCCGCGATTCTGCGCGTGAAGCTGCGCACGCTCGACGACGACAACGCCAAACGCCGCGCCCTCGCACAGCGCTACGACGCCGCCCTCGGCCCCAACGGACCGCGCGACGACGGTCACGTCTATCACCTGTACGTGATCGCGTCAGATCAGCGCGACGCGCTGCAGGCGCATCTGCGCGAGCGCGGCATCGGCGCGCTCGTGCACTATCCCGTGCCCGTGCATCTCCAGCCCGCGTATCGCGCGATGAACGCGCGTCCGCTGCCGCACACCGAACGCGCCGCGCAGCGCGTGCTGTCGCTGCCAATGTATCCCGAGCTCACGAACGAAGATCAGCAGCTCGTCATCGACGCCGTGAAGGACGCGCTGCGATGAGCGAGCGCGTCATCCTCTGGGGCGGCACCGGACAGGCGAAAGTCATCCGGCCCATTCTCGAAGAGCAGGGCAAGCGCGTCATCGCCGTCTTCGACAACACGGAAGGACTCACGCCGCCGTTCGACGACGTGCCGCTCGTGCACGGCCCGCGCTTCGATGAGTGGCGCGCAACGCAGTCCGGCGACCTCGGCTACTGCGTCACCATCGGCAATCCGCACGGCCGCGCGCGACTGCGCATCGCCGCGCAGCTCGAGGCCGCGGGACTCCATCCCGTCAGCGCGATTCACCCCACCGCCTGGATCGCGAGCTCCGCATCGCTCGGTCCCGGTTGCCAGGTGCACGCGGGCGCGATCGTGGCAGTGCACACGATCGTGGGCAGTCACTGCATCATCAAC
>DATELS010000503.1:0-5187 GCA_035276365.1 Thermoanaerobaculia bacterium | reverse complement strand
GGTCCGGGGCGGGTGGGCGGCTACCGCGTGAGGATTTGTTCGATGGTGTCGAGGGCGCGCGGGTCGTTGGTTTGCGCGAGCCAGAACATGGCGCGTTTGCGGACGGCGCGGCTCTTGTGGGTTTTCACGAGCTCGATCAGGATCGGGACGGAGCGGCTGGGCGGGAGTTGGGAGATCGCGAAGACGGCGTGTTCTTTCACGTCTTCGTTCGGGTCTTCGTCGACGGCGCGGCGTAGTTCGCCGGCTGCTTTTTCGCCGGCTTTTTGGCCCAGCCAGAAGCGGGCGTCGCGGCGGACGTGGGTGTCGGCGTCGTGGCGCGCTAGATCGATGAGAAGGGGTACTACGCGCGGGTGCTCGTGGAGAGAGATGGCGGCGATGATCTCGCCTTCCTTGTCCGCGTCGTCGAGGCTCGCGCGCAGGAAATCGATGCTGCTTTCGGGGCTCGCGTTCTTCAGTAGATACACCGTGTCGCCGTTGCCCTGAACCGGGCATTCCGCATTGAAGAAGCGCACGCGGCGGGCCTTGCCATTTTCGAGACGCGCGACCAGGACCAGCGTCTTTGTGAACGGCATGTCGTCGTCATCCGAGATATTGAATGTCCCGTGATTGCCGTCCAATGAGCAGCGGTCGCAGTAAATCGAACGTCCGGCCGACGCGGGCACCGTCCATGCCGCCCATACCCGGTCGCCCTGCGGCAGGCGGGTGACCGCATTGGCCACGCCGCCCGTCGCATCGACTTCCTTCAGTGCTACATTCTGAAAATTCTGCGCGACTGCAGAGAACGAGAAGAGCAGGCAGAGGAAGAAGAGTTTTCTCATGGTCGTTACTCGTTCAGGATCTGCAGCATGTACGCGAGCGCTTCGTCGTCGTTCATGATCGACAGCTTCTGCAGTGCCTCGCGCTTCAATTGTTTATTCGTTTCCTTCTTGGCGATGTCGATCAGCGCCCGCGCATTGTTCTGCAGGAACAGTCCATTGATCACCGCCTCCTTGACTTCGACATTCGTCTCGCTCGCGTAAAGAGACAGCAGCGTCGGTCCGTTCTTCGCGCCCATGAGACCGAGCTTCTGAATCGCTTCCTTGCGCAGCTCGATGTCCTTCTCGCGACGCGCGAGGTCGCCGATCTTCTCCGACGCGCCGCTGATGAACAGCGCCTGGATGATCCCTTCCTTCACGTCATTCGACGTTTCGACGTCATACATCGTCGCCAGCTCGCTGCGCGCGCCCATAATGCCGAGCGTGCGGATCGCTTCCTCGCGCAGAGACGCATCCTTCTCGCTCTTCGCCGCATTGAGCACGTAATTCTTATCGCCGGCGAGCATGAACGCGCGGAGAATCTCTTTGCGCACTTCGCGCGACGTCGCGCTCGAATAGAGCTCCGCCAGAAGCTGTCTATTGCGCGAATTGCCGTTGATGCCGAGGTAGCGGACGGCGTCTTTTTGCATATCGGGGTTCGAATTGCCGCGCGCGATTTCCGACATCAATGTCTGTGCGCGCGGAGAGCTCGACTGGCTGAGGATGAACAGCGCGCGATCCTTGATCTTCTTCGACGCATTGCCGCGCACGATCTTCTCGAGCAGCGGGTACGCCTTCTCCGGATCCGTCGTCATCAATGAATTGATGGCGATCATCTTCAGTTCCGCGTCGTCGACGTTCGCCGGCGACACCACTTCGCCGTGCGCCTGGCGCAGTTCGAGGTCGAGCGCCTTCGCGTCGTCGAGCCAGCGGCTCTTGGGATACGACGTCCGCAGTCCCTCGATCGTCTTCTGCGCTTCCGCGCGACGTCCGAGCTTGCTCAGTGCGTAGGCCGTCCAATAAATCGCGCCGTCCGCCTTGCTGCCTTTCATCTCCGCGACGCGTGTGAAGTTGCGGATCGCCTCTTCCCACTCCTCGTCGTCGATGGCGTCCGTGCCGGCGTCATAGAGATCGGCTTCGCGTTCCGCGCGCTCGTCCGACTCCGATTCCGTCCACGGAGTGGGATTGGGCACGGGGACCGGCGACGCGAACGCCGTCACGGCAATTCCATTGAGAGTCATTGCGACGGCGACGGCCGCCAGGATTTTTCTGCTGTTCATGATTTTCCCCATTACACGTTCGGTTGGAGGTGAGGCATCGCGGTGGCGCGGACGTCCGCGCGCACGACGCGCAGTTTGAAAACGAGTCCCTTCTTTTCCACGCGCCGCTGCATCGAGCGCAATTCCTGCGCGCTCACCTGCGACGGTGCGTGGGCGATCTGCAGAAGCACGGGCTCCAGTTCGGCGAGGAGAGTGGCCACGTTCTCTTCGCCGCGCTGCGTCGCGTTCTGCCGATACAGCCGATTGCTGGCGAGGAGCTCTTCCGCGCGTTCGCGTTCCGCGCTGATGTCCGTTCCTTCGCCAGGAGTCAGATTCGTGAGCTCGACGAGCACGCGCTCGGACTCGTCGAAGTGATCGCCGACGACGACGAGCAGGATGCGGTCGCGCGCCTGCTGTTGCTGTGCGGCATTGTTGTTGACCGGGACGCTCGTCGACGGAGCGGGAGTCGTGCGCGCGACCTGCGCCGGCGCATTGGGCGAATTGCGGCGGTTCCACAGCAGTCCCGCGAAGAACGCCAGCGCGAGCATCGCCGCGGCGGCGGTCCACTTCATCCATTCGCTGTGACGCGCGCGCTTCTTCTCGCCGCGCAGGCGCCATTGCAGGCGATCCCACACGCGCGCTTCATAAGAAGCGTCGGGTTCGGGGATTTCGAACGGCGTGACCTGGTCGAGCACCTGCGCAAGGCGTCCCAGTTCGGCGCGGCACTCGTCGCACGCGTCGAGGTGATCGCGTCGCGCGCCGAGGTCCGGCTCGCCGTAGTAAGAGAGAACGAGCTCGTCGTGAGTGAGGTGATTCATATCAGGGATCCCGTGAACGGCTGCAATTGATGCCTCAGTTTCTTCACCGCCCGGAAGACGGTGTTCTTTGTTGCGTTGAGCCGCGTGCCGAGGATTTGTCCGATCTCCTCGAGCGGCATGCCTTCGAAATGGCGGAGCACGAATGCCGTCCGCTCGTTGCCCGTGAGCGCATCCATCGCCGCGGCGACGGCGCGCTGCATCTCCGCGCCGAGGGCGACGCGGTCGGGAGCGGCGGTATTGGAGGGAATGAGCGCGAGATCTTCGCCGGCGTCGATCCGACCTTCGCGGCGGCGACGCGCGTCGATGAGGTCGAGCGCGCAGTTGACGGCGATGCGGTGCAGCCACGTCGGCAACGCGGCGCGCGAGTCGAAGGTGCCGATCGCGCGATACGCGCGGAGAAACGTCTCCTGCACGACATCGTCCGCGTCGGCCGCGTTCGCGGTGATGCGATACGCCGAGCGGTAGACCGAGCGCGAGTGCCGCTCGACGAGGACGCGGAAGGCGTCATCGTCTCCGCCGCGCACCCGCTGCACCAGCTCGCTATCGTGGTCTTGCGTTTCCATCCGTCCCCTTAGACCCCCTGCCACGGCAGAGGTTAGCCCTCATCGTTTACGATGATCCCAGAAGGAGAGCCCGCCATGCGTCAGCGACTCGGAACGGTCTTCGTCCTCTTCATGATTCTCGCGGCGCCGCTGGCGCGCGCGCAGGACTCGCGCGACGAGACGCGCGAGAAACTGCGGTCGCTCCTGCAGACGGCGGGCAAGCGCGACGACGTGAACGTCTCGTTCCGGCAGAGCGTGAAAGAGCCGTACAACTTCATCGGGACGATGGACGAGAAGCTGAAGAACGCGGACTCGCTCGAGATCGTGATCCGCGTCTCGGAGAGCGACACGGTCGGCGTGCGCGTGTATCCGCACTACAAGGACAAGTACATCAATCTCGACAAGGTGAAGGATGTGAACTCGCTGATGCGCCGCCTCCTGCACTTCAACGACGAGAACTTTTTCTTCTGGGGCGCGGACGATACGAATGATCTGTTCGCGGGCTACACGTTCACGCTGGAGTCGGGATTTCCGGAGGAGGCGATGACGGTGGTGCTGCGCAGCATCCGCAGCACGGACCGGTTCGTCGGCGATCTGCGGCCTTACATCGATGGCTCGGCATCGGCTTCGCCTACGCGATAGTCGTGCAGACGCAACAACCGCCGCCGCCGATCGGCCTCGTGCTGCGGCGCGGATTTCGCCGCCGCTGCCCGCGCTGCGGCGAGGGTCCGCTGTTTCGTCGATGGATCGAGGCGCACGACCGCTGCTCGGTTTGCGGAGTGCTGTTCCAGAAGAACTACGGGGACATCTGGTTTTTCCTCCTCATCATGGACCGCGTCCCCATCTTCCTCGGCATCGTCGCGCTGTACTTCGGCTTCCGCTCGACGAACTGGTTCGGCGGCGTGGCGTTTTTCATCGCGCTGTTCGTGCCGCTGTTCGCGACGATGCGCGAGCGGCAGGGCGTGGCGATCGCGATGGATTACCTGGCGCGGATCTACATGCCCGATCCGTCGGACGAGATTCACGACGGGCGGGAGTACGTGATCAACCGCTGAAGCGCTTGGCGAGGTGCTCGCGGAGGAGCGCGCGGATGGCGTCGGTCTGCTCGGCGGTGAGGTCGCGCTTCGGCAGGATTTGAAACGCGCCGCCGCCGACGATGACGAGGAGCTCGCGCGAGTCGAACGCGCGCGTGAGCTCGGACCAGAGGAACATCGCGTCCGCGCGCGACATGCGGATGTGGACGCCGTTGTGGCTGAACGTGTAGACGACCGGCGCCTCGATGTAGCGCTGGATGGCGGGCGCGTTGATGCCGGCGAAGCGGACGGCGAACGGAATCACCAACAGGATGAACAGAGGAAGAACGTGCGAGCGCGCGAGGACGTTTTCGCCGCGCGCGAAATCGACGACGGTTAGGATCGCGAAGAGAACGAAGACTGCACTCAGGACGCGGCCGAACGTGCTGCGGAAATACCAGACGGTGCGCGCATTCATGATGTCGCGCTTCGTGGGACGGACGGTGACTTCGAGGACTATTGCACCACCTCGAGGACGCGCAGGTGATCGCCGTTCGTCTCCGCCTTCAATGTGACGTGCTGCGCCTCGCGGCCGGCGAGGAGCTCGGGGTTGTCGATGACGAGGATCTGCTCGGTTTTATCGACGACGAGCACCATCGCCTGCGCCTCCCATTCGGGATGACCGATGTGCGCGCCGCCTTTCACGCATTTGCGCACGCAGTCCGCACCTTTGCCGCCGACGTGCTCCGCGCCGCACGAGG
>DATELS010000502.1:0-4524 GCA_035276365.1 Thermoanaerobaculia bacterium | reverse complement strand
CGTCGATGCGCACGAACTCCTCGCGCGGATCGTTGAGCACGTCGGAGATGCGCGACTGCTCGCGCGGACGATCGATCGGCACCACGCCCTCGATGCGCGAGCCGTCCGACAACTCGAGGATCGTCAGCTTCTCGATGATCGTCATCTCCAGCTCGACCACCGAAGGCAGCTTCTCGTAGCGCAGCCAGATCACCTGATCGCGGTTGATCATCTTCGGCGCGCCGCCGGCCATCATCGGGAAGAAGCGGCGGCGGCCGTTGACGTAGTCGGCCACGGACTCCGGTCCGTCGCGCCGCTCCGAGTACGGAGCGAGGTAGAGATAGTGTTCTTCCGGATCGACGCCGGCGATCGCGACCTGCACGGCCACCTCGATCATCGGGACCTGGTAGACCACGCCGGGAGGTTACTACCAGTTGGCTATGATGCGCGCGACATGAAACACAAAGACTTCATCGAAGTGCACGACTACACGGCGGACGAGGTCCGGGCGCTCTTCGAGCTCGCCGCCGACATGAAGGCGAATCCATCGAAGTACGCCGACGCGCTGCGCGGGCAAACGCTGGCGATGATCTTCGAGAAATCGTCGACGCGCACGCGCGTCTCGTTCGAGGTCGGGATGTACCAGCTCGGCGGCCACGCGCTGTTCCTCTCCGCGCGCGACATCCAGCTCGGCCGCGGCGAGCCGATCTACGACACGGCGAAGGTGCTCTCGCGCTACGTGAACGGCATCATGGCGCGCACGTTCGCGCACAAGACGGTGACCGATCTCGCGGAGTACGCGACCGTGCCGGTGATCAACGGCCTCACCGATCTCACGCATCCGTGCCAGTCGATGACGGACTACTTCACGGCATGGGAAGTCTTCCGCGGCGAATTGAAAGGCCGCAAGCTCGCGTACGTCGGCGACGGCAACAACATGGCCCACTCGTTGATGTACGCGGGACCGAAGCTCGGCATGGACGTCGCCATCGCCACGCCGCACGACTACGCGCCCGACGCGAGCGTCGTGGCCGAGGCGATGTCGGACGCGCAGGGCGCGGGGACGAAGATCACGATCACGACCTCGATGGAGGAAGCGGTCCGCGACGCCGACATCGTGGAAACGGACGTCTGGGCGTCGATGGGGCAGGAAGGCGAGGCGGAGAAACGCCGCAAGGACTTTGACGGATGGATGGTCGACCAGCGCCTCATGTCGCTGGCGAAGAAAGACGCGATCTTCCTGCACTGCCTGCCGGCACACCGCGGCGAAGAAGTCTCCGCCGAGGTCATCGACGGCCCGCACAGCGTCATCTACGACGAAGCGGAGAACCGTTTGCACGTGCAGAAGGCGATCATGTATTTGCTGATGAAGAAGTAATTCGCAGCATGGCTGACTCCCAAACCCGGCATGGCCGCGGGCTTCTCGTCGTCGTCGCCCTCGCCGTCGTTTTCTTCACCCTCCTCGGCCTCATCCTCGTCAAGCGCGGGAGACAGGACGCGGGGGAGACGAAGGCGAACGAGACGCTGACGGTCTTGCCGATGCGCATCCGCATCCGCACGGAGCCGAATGCGCGCGCGCCGGTCGTGGCGACGGCGAACAACGGCGATCGCGTGACGCTGCTCGAAGACCGCGGCGCGTGGGTGCGCGTCGCGACGACGGAGGGGCTCTCCGGTTGGGCGGAGCGCGCGAATCTCGAGCGCACGTCCGAACAGGAGCGGCGCACGAAACGCTGGGAGGCGATCAAGCGCCTGCCTCCGCTCAAAGGCTCAGCGAGCGAGCGAGCGCAGCTCTACGCCGGTCCGGGCATCTTCTATCCGCTCGTCGGTACGCTCGATGAGGGCAGCGAGGTTACGGTCTACACGCGCGATCACGACTTCTACGCCGTCGCGCAGGGCAATGGCATCGCGTACGCGGACGTCGACGCGATCGACATCAGCGCGCCGACGTCTCGCCAAGTCGACGTCGGCACCGCCACCGAGACGATCCCCGAAACGGAGACGACGACGGAGACGATGCCGCCCGTCGCGGAAACGATCGAGCCTCCGCCCGTCGAAGCGCCGCCGGAGCCGGAGGCCGAGGGGCCGTCGGGCGGCGTGTATAGCGCGGTGCCGCCGGGAGGATCGCAGCCGCAGGAGATCGATCGCGTGATTCCGCGCTATCCCGCTGCGGCGCGCCGCGCGAACGTGCAAGGCTCCGCGGTCGTGCGCGGGATCGTGCGCCGCGACGGCACGATCGACAACGTCGAGATCATCCAGGACCTCCCCCACGGTCTTGGCGAAGAAGCGCGCCGCGCGGTCAGCCGCTGGCGGTTCCGCCCCGCGACGTATCGCGGCGAGCCCATCGACGTTTATTACACCGTCACGGTGAACTTCCGACTGCAGTGACGTTGTTGTATGCGGGCTCATGTCCCGCTTCGCTTTCCCCGACGCTCCCGGCGACCTCATCGGCGCGCATCTCTCGACCAAGGGCGGCCTGCACACGATCTTCGAGCGCGCCACCGCGATCGAAGCGTCCGCGGCCGCGCTCTTTGCGAAGAATGGCAATCAGTGGAAGGGCAAGGAGCTCACGGACGAGCTCTGCTCCACGTTTCACGCGCAACGCAACGTGCAGCCGCTCCTCACGCACACGTCGTACTTGATCAACCTCGCCACGACGAACGCGGAGTTCCACCGCAAGTCGATCGCCGCGCTCATCGACGAGCTCGATCGCGCCGAGCGCCTCGGCATCCACGCGGTCGTGCTGCATCCGGGCGCGCACATGGGCGCGGGCTCGGACGCCGCGATCGAACAGATCGCGCGCTCGTTCGATCAGATCCACGCCGCGATTCCGAATCATCGCGTGGTCACGCTGCTCGAGACCGCGGCCGGACAAGGCTCGTGCGTCGGCTGCACGTTCGAAGAGCTCGGACGCATGATCGAGCTCATCGACGACAAGCAGCGCGTCGGCATCTGCGTCGACACCTGCCACGTCTTCGCGGCCGGCTACGAGATTCGCACGCGCGACGGCTACACGCGCATGATCGATGAGATCGAGCAACACGTCGGCATCGAGAACGTCGGCGCGTTTCATCTCAACGACTCGAAGAAACCCTTGGGCTCGCGCGTCGATCGCCACCAGCACATCGGCGAAGGCGAGATCGGTCTCGACGCGTTTGCGATGCTCCTCAACGACGCGCGATTCGCGCGCATCCCGAAGGTGCTCGAGACGCCGAAGACGATCGAGACGGTCAGCGATCAGAAGAACATGGCCACGCTGCGATCGCTGCTCCGTTGATCCGCGCCGCGCGCTCACGATAGAGTCCCGGCCCATGGCAGAACCGACTTCCGGCACGCGCATCGGCTACGAAAACAATCGCCTCGTCGTTCCCGACGATCCGATCGTTCCCTACATCGAAGGCGACGGCACCGGCCCGGACATCTGGCGCGCGACGCGCGTCGTGCTCGACGGCGCGGTGGAGAAAGCGTACGGCGGGAAGCGGCGCATCCACTGGCACGAGGTGTTCGCCGGCGAGAAGGCGTTCGCGCAGTTCGGCGAGTACCTGCCACAGGAGACGCTCGACCATCTCAGCACGTATCGCGTGTCGATCAAGGGACCGCTGGCGACTCCGGTCGGCGGCGGCATCCGCTCGCTCAACGTCACGCTGCGCCAAGTGCTCGATCTGTACGCGTGCGTGCGTCCGGTGCGCTACTTCGACGGCGTGCCTTCGCCCGTGCGCCATCCCGACAAAGTGGACATGGTCATCTTCCGCGAGAACACGGAAGACGTGTACGCGGGCATCGAGTGGCCCGCGGGCTCGGAGCTGTCGAATCAAGTCATCGGCTTCCTCAACACGATGGAGCGCCGCACGACCGGCAAGATCCGCGAGAACTCGGCGATCGGCATCAAGCCGATGTCGGAGTTCGGCTCGAAGCGCCTTGTGCGCAAGGCGATCGAATACGCGATCGCGGCGAAGCGCGACTCGGTCACGCTGGTGCACAAAGGCAACATCATGAAGTTCACCGAAGGCGCGTTCAAAGACTGGGGCTACCAGATCGCGCGCGACGAGTTCGGCGACGTCACAATTCCGGAGTCGGAAGTGAGCGGCAGCGCGAACGGCAAGATCGTGATCAAAGATCGCATCGCCGACTCGATGTTCCAGCAGGTGCTGCTGCGTCCCGCGGAGTACTCGGTCATCGCCACGACGAATCTCAACGGCGACTATCTCTCCGACGCGCTCGCCGCGCAGGTCGGCGGCCTGGGCATGGCTCCCGGCTCGAACGAGTCGGACGAAGTGGCGATCTTCGAAGCCACGCACGGCACCGCGCCGAAATACGCGAATCAGGATGTGATCAATCCCGGCTCGCTCATCCTCTCCGGCGTGATGCTGCTGCGCCACCTGAAGTGGTTCGAGGCCGCGGACGCGGTGGAGCGCGGCGTCGCGCGCACGATCCAGCAGAAGAAGGTGACGTACGACCTCGAGCGGCAGATGGAAGGCGCGACGAAGCTGAAGACCAGCGAGTTCGCGCAGGCGATCGTCGAAAACCTCGGATGATCGGATGACCGCC
>DATELS010000501.1:0-2658 GCA_035276365.1 Thermoanaerobaculia bacterium | reverse complement strand
CGCCGAACGGAACGCGCAGATCGCGCAGCAGCCAGCAGTTCACCCACACCGTTCCCGCGTCGAGCGCGGCGGCGACGCGATGCGCGCGCTGTAAGTCGCGCGTCCAGACGCTCGCCGAGAGTCCGTATTTCGTCGCGTTCGCGAAGCGGATCGCCTCTTCGTCCGTCTTGAATGGCGTGATCGTGACGACGGGACCGAAGATCTCCTCGCGCGTCACGCGGCAGTACGCGCCGAGGCCGGTGATCACCGTGGGCTCGACGAAAAAGCCCTTGCGATCGATCCGCTTTCCTCCAGTCACGATGCAACCTTCTTCCTGTTTCGCGAGCTCGATGTAGCCGAGGACCTTCTGAACGTGCGCTTCACTCACGAGGGCTCCGACGTCCGTCGTCTCGTCGAGCGGATCGCCGATGCGCAGCGCGCGCGTCGCGGCGACGAAGCGATCGATGAATTCGGGGACGACCGATTCCTCGACGAAGATGCGCGAGCCGCACAAACAGATCTCGCCCTGATTCCAGAAGCTCGATCGAATCGACGTCGCGATGCACTCGTCGAGATCGGCATCCGCGAACACGACATTCGGGTTCTTGCCGCCGAGCTCCAGCGAAACCTTCTTGAACTTCGGCGCGGCAGCGGCGGCGACCTTCGCGCCGGTCACCGTGCCCCCGGTGAACGAGATCGCCGCGACGTCCTCGTGCTCGCAGAGCGCGGCGCCGGCGTTCGCGCCATAGCCGTGCACGATGTTGAGGACGCCCGGCGGAAGGCCCGCTTCGACCGAGAGCTGCGCCAGTCGATGAGCGGTGAGCGGCGTGAGCTCGCTCGGCTTGGCGACGCACGTGTTTCCTGCCGCGATCGCTGGCGCGATCTTCCACGACAACAGATACAGCGGCAGATTCCACGGCGAGATCAGACCGACGACGCCGAGCGGCTGGCGCAGCGTGTAGTTCAGCGCGGCCGCGTCGGTGAGATGCGCGTCGCTCTTGTCGTGCAGGATCGCCGTCGCGAAGAAACGAAAGTTCGCGACCGCGCGCGGGATGTCGAGGCGGCGCGCGAGCGAAATCGGCTTGCCGCAGTCGCGGCTTTCCAGTTGCGCGAGCTCTTCGAAGTTCTGCTCGATCAGATCGGCGAGCTTCAGCAGGAGGCTGCTGCGCTCGCCGGCCGGAGTCCGCGACCACGCGGGAAACGCCATGCGCGCGGCGAACACGGCGTCGTGCACGTCGTGATCATCGCTGTCCGGAATCTGCGCGATCACGTCTCCCGTCGCCGGTTCGATGTCGTCGATCCAAAGATCGCAACACGGGCCGCCGAAGTTCCCCGCAATGAGATTAGCGAGGCGCAACGTACTCCTCCGGGTCGAACTCCCAGCGATCGATGTCGGGGTCCCACGAGTCCCACGGCACGATCGCCGCCATCCGTTCCCTCAGATTCGGCGCGATCACCTCGGGCACGATGAACGCCTTCTGCCGCCGCAGCTTGTACGGATTGCGGAACTCGAATCCGAGGACGCCGAGGATGTAGCGGGCGATGTACCAGGTGGCTTGCGGGTTCCAGCCGTGCGCGATCTTCACCACCACGCCCAGCCCCTCGGGATACTCCGGGTGCTCGATCGAGAGTCCGAGGAGACCGTCCGCGCCTTCTTTGGCGAGGACCTTTCCGCCGCAGGCCTTGAGGATCGTCGAGTCGAGTCGATTGAAGCCGCCGATCAGATCGGGATGCGACGTCATTGCGCCCCAGATCCAGTCGTCGTTCTTCTCCGTGACGAGATTCGCGAACAGGCGCGCGAGGTCCGTCACCGTCATCGAGACGGTTGGAAGTCCACAGCCGTCCTTCGCGATCGTGCCGTTCGTCCAATCCGGCTCGAGCACGTGACGCAGATACGCGAGGTACTCCTGAAAGAACGGATGGTGCGGCCAGACGTAGCCGATGCGCGACCAGCCTTTGAGGCGACAGCCGCGCAGGATCGCGGCGTGCTCGCCGGAACAGCAGTGGTACCAGCGACGAGGGCGACGGACCTGACGTCCGAACTGCACGAGCGGGACGTCGTGCGGCGTCTGCATCATGCCCCACTCCGCCTCGCGCAGAATCGAGCGCGCGACCGCGACGTGCTCCGTGTCGCCGTTGTGCGACGCGACGCTGATCGCCTGCTGCTCCTGCGTCAGCTCGCGCGCGAACTCGCGGCGGAACACTTTCATCATGATCGGCTTCACCATCGAGCGCCCGTAGACCTCGACGTTGCCGCCGAACGAGTAGATGAGGTTCTTGCCCGACACCCACGACACCGCGCCGTGAATCGTGTTCTCCGCGACGCCGTTACGGCGGTACTCGACGAGCGGCTGCCAGTTCGGCATCGCCCGCGCGAAATTCGGCGCGGCGGTTTCGTCGAAGACTTCGGGAATCGTGGTCGCGGTCATCGCCGGCCGATTCTAGACCACCACTTCGAGTCCAGCGCTTCAGGAGTATCCTCGACGGCGTTCCCGAACAATTGAGAGCAGGCAGGCCGGAGGATTCGATGAGCACGAAGAAAAGCCGTGTGGCGAAGCCGAAGAAATCCAGGTATGCGAAACAGGAGCGGCACGACGAAGGTCCGCGCGAGTGGCTCATTCCGCTGCGCACCGCGACGTACGCGACGCTGACGCCGCGCGGTGCCGCGCCCGCGCCGCG
>DATELS010000500.1:0-2458 GCA_035276365.1 Thermoanaerobaculia bacterium | reverse complement strand
ACGCCTCGGCCAGCGGCGTGCGCAGCACGTTCTTCGAGTCCGCGACGTGCGCCTTCTTCGCGATCGCGTCCGATTGGCGCAGGAGATCGCCGAGTCCACCGCCCTTCACATCGCGGCCGAGCGCGTCCCAGATGCGCGGATCGTTCGCGAACAGATCGCGATACAACGTCAGCATGCCGGCGAGCTCCGTCAGCGTCTCGCTGCGCATCCCCTCGAGATCGTGCAGCAGCTCGCGGACATGTTCGAGCATGCGCTGCGGCTTCATGTTCGGTTCCGCGCGAACGCTCGCGACGTGTCGTCGCAACAGCGCAACGATCCGCCTGTCCTCGCTCGACTCCAGACGCGGCAGGAGGTGATCGAAGATCACCTCGTGCGGCCCGCGCAGCATGACCTGGTAGAGGAGCTTGCCGAAGTCGAACTGCGGATTCTTGTTGCGCCAGTGCTGCAGGTTCAGATCGATCTCGCGCGCGATCGCATCCGCGATGCGGCTGCTCGGGCGATCCGAGATCATCGCCAGCACGTACCCCGGCAAATCTTCGATGCGCGGCGCCGTCTCGTCGATGCGGCCGCAGTGTTCGAGAAACTCCTGCAGGTCGGCATCGGCCGCTTCGGCCGTCCGCGGCGGAAGCGCGGACAGCAGGTCCTGCGAGCGTGCGATCCGCTCAGCGTCCGCGAGCGAGACCGTGGGCAGATTCGCGTACAACCCGCGGAGCAACGCATAGCGCGCGATCTCGCGCGAATCCTGTGATGCCGCGCGGAGTTGCGCCGCGAGAATGCGCGTGAGCAACAGCCGCTGGACGGATGGGAGGTCGGGATACTTCTGCACCATCGGCACGCTGAGGCGCAGCAGGTCGGTCTCGAACGCCGTCCCCGCGATCACGATGCCGGCGATTCCCTGCGGCGGATGCGGTGAAGAAAACGACGGCAGGACGAACTTCTTCTGAAAGACGTCGATAACGTGCTTCGTCGTCGGCTCGAGGAGCAGCTTGCGCACGTCGCGCTCGGCCTTCTGCGCCGCGGCGTCCGTCGTCGCCTCTTCTTCCGCGCGTTGCATGAGGCGCAGGATCAGCCGCCGGAAACACGCGCTCGCGATGAGCTGGCGATGCGTCTCCGCGAGCTGGTGAAACTCCGGAGGATGGTTCAGGCGCGCGAACAGCGCGTCGAGCGCGGGACGCGTGAAGTCATTGAAGCGGTCGTCCTCGAGGAGAAACGGCAGCACGAACAGACAACCTTCGGCGATGCCGAGGTTGGGGAAAGGCATCGGCGACTCGAGGGTGTCGAAGAACGCCTTCAGCGCGTCAAACGTGTGCTTCGCGTCCGCGTCGCTCACCGTCAGGCGCGAGGCGGTGCGGATCAGCGCGAACGCCGCGCGTACCTGGGCGTTGCACACCGCGGCGCGCCCGACCAGCGTGCGCGGGGTCTTCTGCATCGCGTCCGCGAGCACGGAGTCGAAATCCGTCGCGTTCGCGCCGCGCTTGATCATCACGTCGATCGTGCGGAAGACGCTCTCCTGATAGTGCGCGAACGCGATCAGCACCTGCTCGTCATCGTCGTGTGTCGTCACCACCATCACGGCTTTGCGGAGAAATCGGATCGCGCGGCGCTGCAGCTTCGCGACGTCGGACGGTTTCGCCTGGCGCACGAGCGCGGGCAGCGTGCGCAGGAGATCGGCGCGCGCGTACAGCGTGTCGAGGAGAAGATCGCGGAGCGTTTCGGGCGGAAGTTTCTTGGCGCGCAGCTTCTCGACGATCTTGTCGAGCGGTTGGCGCAGCAGCCGGTAGAACTCGGAGCGCGCACCGCGATGGCCGGCGACGGCGAACACCATCAGCCTTCTCCGCGAGAGCCGGCTGAAGTAGAGGTGGTTCACCTTCGGATCGCCCTGCTGCGCGAGCGGCGGCACCTCGCGCGGGAACTCGCCTTCGGGATCGAAGACGAACTTCAGCAACGCGCCGAGTCCTTCGACCGCGCTGTCGCGCGTGGTCGCCGCGCCGACGCGCAGCACGATGCGCAGCGAGTGGATCAGCGGCACGATGACCGGCGCGCGCAGCGGATGCGCTTCGTCGGCCGACCGCTGTCCGAGCTCGACGGCGAGACGTCCGCAGAACTGTTGTTGCTGCGTGCCTTCGAGCACGAGCGTGCGCAGCGCGGCGCCGATCTCGCGCAGCGCGTCGAACTCTCCGCGAATGCCGAGGACGACGAGCTGCTCGACGGAGGCGGCGATGAGGAGCTGGCGCTCGTTCGCGCGCGGCGAGCCGAAAAGGCGCGGCGCGTTCGTCAAGAGCTCGCGCGCGCTGATCGCGCGTCCGCTGCGCGCGTACTCCATCGTCGACTCGAACTTTTCGCGAAGCCGCTCCGCCTCCGGAGTCCGCGCCGCGGTTTCTTCTTCGTAGATGCGCAATGCGTCGAGCGGCGACGCCTTCAGCGCGGCGCGCATGCGCTCGATGAGCTCCGCCAATTT
>DATELS010000499.1:0-20211 GCA_035276365.1 Thermoanaerobaculia bacterium | reverse complement strand
CCCGAGTGGGCGGTGCGCTGGATCTCCGCGCCGAGCCATTTCCGTCCCACGACGCGTATGCCGACGTTCTTCTACCAGCGCAACATGGTCGGTCCCGCGGTTCCGGCCGACGAGCGCGCGCGCAACATCAAGTATCAGGACGCCGAGATCCACTCGATCGTCACGTATCTCTTCCAGCATTCGACGCGGCGTCCGTGGCCGGCGCCGACGATGACCGGCGACGCCGCGCGCGGCAAAGAGCTCGTCGAGACGATCGGCTGCATGGGTTGCCACATCGCGCAGGACACGGTGAAGGACGACAAGGGCGTCGTGCGCGTCGCGCGTCGCGACGACTTCCCGCTCGAGCGCCACTTCGGCTTCAACTTGACCGGCGTCGGCACGAAGACGCACGCGAACTGGATCTTCAACTGGGTGAAGAACCCGAAGAACTACGACCCGAAGGCGCCGATGCCGAGTCTGCGCCTCAGCGATCAGGAGGCGTCGGACATCACCGCGTACCTGATGACGCTGCAGAAGCCGAAGTTCCTCGAGCAGCCCGTGCGTCCGCCCGATCCGAAGGCAGTGCGCGAGCTCGCGCGCGGATATCTCATCAACACGATGTCGCTGACCGAGGCGGATGCGAAGCTGAACAAGATGCCGATGCGCGAGCAGATGCTCTACCTCGGCCAGCGCAGCATCGAAAAGTACGGCTGCTACTCCTGCCACGACATCACGGGCTTCGAGGGACTCAAGCCCATCGGCACCGAGCTCACGATCGAAGGCTCGAAGACGCTGCACCTCTTCGACTTCGGATTCTTCGGCGAGGCGACGCACACGCACGAGTACGAGCATCCGGACGGCTCGACCGAGCACGTGCTGCACACGGTCCCGTCGTGGATCTACAACAAGGTCCGCAGCCCGCGCATCTACGACGACCGCCGCACGAAGCCGTACAACGACAAGCTGAAGATGCCGAACTTCAACCTCTCGCCCGACGAGGCGCAGCTCATCACGAGCGTCGTCCTCGGCCTGACGAAGGAGAAAGTCGCGGCGAACCGCCTCGCCGCGCACACGCCGCGGCAGCGTCTGGAAGAGGAGGGGAGGAAGCTCATCTCCCAGAACAACTGCCGCGCGTGTCACGTCGTGAATCGACACGGCCGCGCGATCGGCTCGCTCATCGCCGACTCCAACTTCCTGCCGCCCGATCTCACGCCCGAAGGCGCGCGCGCGCAGTCGCCGTTCCTCTTCAACTTCCTCAAAGATCCGACCGTGATGAAGATCCGTCCGTGGGTGCACGTGCGGATGCCGACCTTCATGTTCACCGATCACGCGGCGTCGACGCTCGTCGCCGGCTTCGCCGCGGAAGGCGACGCGCCGCAGTTCGACACGATGGTGCACGCGATGCCGTCGCCGCAGAACATCGCCATCGGACGCGAAGTCTTCACGATGCTGCGCTGCTCGCAGTGCCACGCGACGGCGCCCGTCGATCCCGCGAATCCGCCGGTGCCGAATACCGCCGACTCGACGTCGCTCGCGCCGAACCTCACGCTCTCGCGCGTGCGCCTGCGTCACGAGTGGATCGCGGACTGGATCCGCCGTCCGGACGAGATCATCCCGGGCACGCGCATGCCGACGAACTTCCCGCGCGATCCGGAGACGGGCGGGTTCCAATCGCCGCTCGCGCAGGCCATCGACACGCCCGCGTTCGCGGCGCACAAGGCGGCGCTGCTGCCGAACTTCGCGAACGAAGAGGCGCTGCGCAAGACGATGGGCGACGCCGTCGCGCTCACGAACTACCTACGCGATTACATCTGGAGCATCGGCGTCGATCACATGCGCCCCGCGGGCGCACCGCCGAACACGCCGAGCGCTCCTCAAACGCAACCGACGACTCCGCCCGCGACGCCCGCGCGCGTCGCATCCGTGGCGCGGAGATGATCAAAGGAGAAACGATGTCTCTCAGGAAGTACCTCACACTGCTGTACGCATTCATGCTCGTGCTCGCCGTCGCCTGCGGCGGCGGCAAGGAAGTCGTCGACGAGAAGGACCTCGGCGAAGACGATCAGGCTGCGCAGACCGACACCGCGTCGACTGCCGCTGCCGAAGGCACAACGGCTGCGACGGCTGCCGCACCGGTGTCCGCCGATGCCGCGACGGTCAACGGTCTCGTGAAGTTCGAAGGCGCGGCGCCGAAGATGCCGCCGCTGCAGATGAGCGCCGATCCGTACTGCGCGTCGCAGCATCCGACACCGCAGCCGGACGAGGAAGTCGTCGTCGGTCCGGGCGGCGAGCTCGCGAACGTGATCGTGTACGTCAAGAACGCGCCGGGCAACTATCCGCCGCCGTCGACGCCCGCGGTCCTCGATCAGCATGGCTGCCAGTACCACCCGCACGTCACCGCGGTGCAGGTCAATCAGACCGTGCAGATCAAGAACAGCGACTCGACGCTCCACAACGTGCATGCGATGCCCGCGGTGAACGCGCAGTTCAACGTCGGCCAGCCCGTGCAGGGCATGACGTCGGACAAGAAGTTCGACAAGGCGGAGGTCACGCCGTTCAAGATCAAGTGCGACGTGCACGGCTGGATGAAGTCGTACATGGTCGTGCTGCCGCACCCGTTCCACAGCGTCTCGCAGATGAACGGCACGTTCTCGATCGCCAATCTCCCGCCGGGCAACTACACGCTTGTCGCGTGGCACGAGAAGTACGGCACGCAGGAGCAGCAAGTCACCGTCGGCGCGAAAGAGCAGAAGCAGGTGACGTTCACGTTCAAAGGGTAGGAGACGAGTCTCAAAGTCTCAGAGTCTCATAGTCTCAAAGGAGCACGTTCCTCTTTGAGACTTTGCGACTTTGAGACTTTGCGACTCCGGTGAGGAGGCACATGGCTCCAAAACGTCAGATCCGTGTTGGAACGCAATGGATGTACGCGCGTGACGCGCAGCGCGCGCTCGAGGAGGCGATTCGCGTCGCCGAGAGCGAGCAGCAGGAGCACGGGCATCACATCCCGTTCATCCGCAAGTACGTCTTCTCCACCGATCACAAGTGGATCGGCATCCAGTACGCCGTTACGGCGCTCTGCTTCCTCCTGACCGGCTTCACGTTCATGCTGCTGATGCGCTGGCAGCTCGCGTTCCCCGGCCGCCCGTTCCCCGAATTCATCGCCAAGATCCTCGGCGAAGCCAACGCGCCGGGCGGCGTCATGCTCCCCGAGTTCTACAACCAGCTCGGTGCGATGCACGGCACGATCATGGTCTTCCTCGCCATCGTGCCGCTCGCGGTCGGCGCGTTCGGCAACTACGTCGTGCCGCTGCAGATCGGCGCGCCCGACATGGCTTTCCCGAAGCTGAACATGATGAGCTACTGGCTCTACCTGCCCGGCGGCCTGCTCATGCTCTCGAGCTTCGCGATGCCCGGCGGCGCGCCTGCATCCGGATGGACGTCGTATCCGCCGCTCTCCGTCTTCGCGACCTCAGGACAAACCATCTGGATCTTCGGCATGATCTTCCTGATCACGTCGTCGCTCCTCGGCTCCGTCAACTTCATCGTCACGATCTTCCAGTTGCGCGCGAAGGGGCTGACGTTCATGCGTTTGCCGTTCTTCGTCTGGACGCAGCTCATCACCGCGTTCCTGCTTCTCCTCGCGTTTCCGCCGCTCGAGGCCGCGGCGATTCTGCAGCTCATGGATCGCGTCGCCGGCACGAGCTTCTTCCTGCCGAGCGGTCTCGTCGTCAGCGGCACCCCGCTCGCGAATGCAGGCGGCGGCAATCCGCTGCTGTGGCAGCACCTGTTCTGGTTCCTCGCGCATCCCGAGGTGTACGTGCTGATCCTGCCGGGGATGGGAATCATCTCCGAGGTCATCGCGAACAACACGAGGAAACCGCTGTGGGGCTACAAGTCTCTCGTCGGCGCCGGCGTCTTCCTCGGCTTCATGTCCTTCGTCGTGTGGGCGCACCACATGTTCATGACCGGCATGGGCCTCACGATCAGCGCCTTCTTCCAGACGACGACGATGATCATCTCGATCCCCTCCGTCGTCATCCTCACCGCGCTCATCATCTCGTTATGGGGCGGATCGATTCGCTTCACCGTCCCGATGCTCTTCGCGCTCGCGTTCCTTCCGATGTTCGGCATCGGCGGACTGACCGGCCTGCCCCTCGGACTCGCCGCGGCGGACATTCACTTACACGACACGTACTACGTTATCGGCCACTTCCACTACGTCGTCGCGCCGGGAACCATCTTCGCGATGTTCGCCGGCATCTACTACTGGTACCCGAAGGCGACCGGACGTCAGCTCAACGAGAAGCTCGGCAAGCTGCATTTCTGGCTCTCGCTGATCTTCATCAACGGCGTGTTCGCGCCGATGTTCATCCAGGGACTGGCCGGCGTGTCGCGCCGCCTCTACGACGGCGGCGCGCAGTACATGCACGCGAAGCCGGTGCTGCACACGAACGTGTTCATCTCGACGTCGGCCGGATTGCTGATGCTCGCGCAGATCCCGTTCATCTTCAATTTCTTCTGGAGCATCAAGAAGGGCAAGCGCGTCGGCGCGAACGTGTGGAACGCGACGACGATCGAGTGGGCGGCGACGACTTCGCCTCCGCTCGGCCACGGCAACTTCGAAGTGATTCCGACGGTCTATCGCGGACCGTACGAGTACAGCCTGCCCGGCTACACCGATGCGGACTTTTTGCCGCAGCACATTCCCGATGAGACCGCGCCTTCGCCGACTGCAAGTGGCGGCGGCATGTTGCCGGCGAGCGCGGTCGCGCAGAAGGAGGCCTGATCATGGATGACGGGCACGCACACGCCGCCGACGCGCATCACGACTTCGAGATCCCGTACACCGTGCATGCGCGGCCCGACACGGGCCTGTACAACGGCAAGCTCGGGATCTGGCTCTTCCTCGCGTCCGAGGTGATGCTCTTCGGCGCGCTGTTCTCGACGCTCATTCTGCTGCGCACGAGCGCGCCGAGCTGGCCGCACGGCTGGGCGCTGCTCAACGTGCCGCTGGCGACGGTCAACACGTTCGTGCTCATCTTCTCCTCGGTGACCGTCGTCCTCGCGTGGGCGTATTTGCGACTCGGCGAGTTGAAGAAGGCGAAGATCTTTCTCGCGCTCACGCTGCTCTGCGGCTTCGGCTTCATGGGCATCAAGTCGTACGAGTACGCGCACAAGTTCCACGAGCATCACTTCCCGTCGACGAACAACTTCTACGCGACGTACTTCGTCATGACCGGCCTGCACGGACTGCATGTCCTCGGCGGCATGATCGTGTTCGCGTATCTCCTGCTGACGGCGGACAAGTGGTACGCGACGAAGCGCGATCAGTTCACGAACCGCGTCGAGACGACGGGTCTCTACTGGCACTTCGTCGACCTCGTGTGGATCTTCCTCTTCCCGATCCTGTATCTGCTCTAGGAGACGCGATGAGTCACGTCGAACATGTGGAACACGTGCATGCGCACGACGACAGCCCGGAGGCGATTCGGAAAGAGGTCAGGAAATACCTGATCGTGCTGGGATGCCTGGCGATGCTCACGCTCGTCACCGTCTGGATCTCGCACTTTCATCTCCCGACGTGGCAGGCCGTCACGCTCGCGTTGATCGTGGCGTCGGTGAAAGGCTCGCTCGTCGCGGCGTTCTTCATGCATCTCATTTCGGAGCGCAAGCTGATCTACGCGGTGCTCGCGATCACCGTCTTCTTCTTCGGGATGATGATCTGGGGACCGTTCCACCATCACAGCAACGCCGAGCATCAGTGGCCCGGCTACGACGCGAACGCACAGGCGAAACCGGCACCCGAGCATCCCGAGCATCACTGAGAACATGTCCCTGCGGATCTTCCACATCATCTTCGTCATCGTCACGATCGCGCTGTCGCTCTTCGTGACGCTGTGGGGAATCCGCGAGTTCGCGCAGCAGCGCTCGACGGGCGCGCTCGCGCTGGCAATCGTCTTTCTGCTCACGGCCGTCGCGTTGACGGTGTACGGCAGGAAGGTGTACGTGAAGTTGAAGGAGCTGCCATGAAGCGAGCCGGTATCATCGTTCTCGCCACGCTGCTCTTCACGCAGGCCGCGTTCGCGTGTCCGGCGTGCTACGGTCCGCCCGATGACCCGATGGTGAAGGCGACGAACAACGGCATCTGGGTTCTCCTCGGCGTCGTCGGATTCGTGCAGATCGGTTTCGTCGCTTTGTTCTGGAGCTTCTGGCGCCGCGCCCGCGCGCTGCGCCGCTTCCGCGAGTCGCTTCGCGTGATCGAAGGGGGAATGCAGAGATGAGGGACTTTCTCGCGCAATACATGCCGCCGGACTATTCGGCGCACGGTCCCGAGCTCGACCGGCTCAGCGCGAACGTGCACATCCTGATGCTGGTGCTCTTCGTCGGCTGGGGACTGCTCTTCCTCTACATGCTCATGCGCTTCCGCGCCAGCAAGCATCCGCGCGCGAACTATCACGGCACGAAGTCCCACCTCTCGACGTACGCCGAGTTCGCCGTGCTCCTCGTCGAGATCGTGCTGCTCGTCGTCTTCTCCATTCCGCTGTGGGCGCGCTGGTCGAAGACTCCGGGACCGGAAGAGAACCCGCTCATGGTGCGCGTCGTCGGCGAGCAGTTCGCGTGGAACGTGCACTATCCCGGCGCGGACGGCGTGTTCGGCCGCACCGACGTGAAGTTGGTCAGCTCCTCGAATCCCCTGGGCATCGATCCGTCCGATCCGAACGCGAAGGACGACATCACGACGGTCAATCAGCTTCACCTGCAGGTCAACCGGCCGGTCATCATCCGCATCACGTCGAAGGATGTCATCCACTCCTTCTCTCTGCCGTACATGCGCGTGAAGCAGGACGCCACACCGGGCATGGTCGTTCCTGTACACTTCACGCCCATCAAGACGAGCGGCAAAGAGACGTGGGACATCGCCTGCGCTCAACTCTGCGGCCTCGGCCACTTCCGCATGAAGGGGCAGTATCAGGTCGAAACGAAAGCCGACTTCGACAAGTGGATGAAAGAACAAACGCCGCTCGTTGCGAGTATTTCGGGATAGATTCTCTCCGGGAACTCTCCCGATCGCCTCAATGAAACCTCTCCAGCCCATTCATCAGCCGTCTGCCTCGACACCTCTCTGGTTGTCCCGCTTCACGAAGCTCGTTGCGGCGTCGACGCTGTTTCTCATCTTCGCGGGAGCGATGGTCACGTCGACCGGCTCCGGCCTCGCCGTGCCCGACTGGCCGCTGTCGTACGGCAGGCTCATGCCACCGATGGTCGGCGGCATCTTCTACGAGCACGGCCATCGCATGATCGCGAGCGCGGTCGGCTTCCTGACCGTGCTGCAGGCGATCTGGCTCCAGCGCCGCGAGCCGAAACGCTTCGTCCGTCTCCTCGGCTGGCTCTCCGTGCTGGCCGTCGTGGCGCAGGGCGTGCTCGGCGGTTTGACCGTGTTGTTTCTCCTGCCGAAGCCGATCTCGATCGCGCACGCGGGACTCGCGGAGATCTTCTTCTCGCTCAACGTCTCGATCGCGTTCTTCACGTCGCGCTGGTATCAGGACCTGCGCAAAGTGGAGAAGGGCGACGCGCCCGTGCGCATGGCGTGGGGTCTCACCACGCTCGTCTATCTGCAGATTCTCGCCGGCGCGCTGATGCGCCACATGGGCGCGGGTCTCGCGATTCCTGACTTCCCGCTGTCGTTCGGACGACTCGTGCCGCACTTCGCGAGCGCGAACGTCGCGGTCGCGTTTCTGCATCGCGCGGGTGGTTTCCTCGTCGCGGCCGCGGTCATCGCGATGGCCGTACGCCTGCTGCGCTATGAGCGCGATCATCCGCTGCGCGCGCTCGCGCACCTGCTCCTCCTCGTCGTCGCCACGCAGATTCTCCTCGGCGGCTACGTGATCTGGAGCGGCAAGCATCCGATCATCACGAGCATGCACGTCGCGACGGGCGCCTTCACGCTCGCGCTCTCGTTGATCCTCACGCTCTCCAGCCGCGCGCTGGCGTGGCGAAGGACGTCTGAGGCGGCGATGTTGATCGAGGTGGTGGCGTGACGAGTCTCGCGCTCGACGCGCGTCCGTCCTTCGCATCCGTCACGCGCGACTACCTCGAGCTGTCGAAGTCGCGCATCGTGCTCATGGTGCTGATGACCACCGCCGCGGGCTTCCTCTTCGCGGCGAAGCCGGTGCATCCGTTGCTCCTGCTGCACGCGCTCCTCGGCACCGCGCTCGTCGCAGCGGGGACGAACGCGCTCAATCAGTACGTCGAGCGCGAGCACGACGCGAAGATGCAGCGCACGCGCACGCGACCGCTGCCCGCGGGACGTCTCTCGCCGCGCGCCGCGCTGCTCTTCTCCTCCGCCATCGCCATCCTCGGCACGATCTACCTCGGCCTCGCCGTGAACTGGCTCACCGCCGCCCTCGGCGCGTTCACGCTGACGAGCTACATCTTCGTCTACACGCCGCTGAAGCGCGTGTCGACGATCTGCACGCTCATCGGCGCGATTCCCGGCGCGGTGCCGCCGCTCATGGGCTGGACCGCCGCGACGGGACACCTCGGCATCGGCGGCTGGATTCTCTTCGGCATCCTCTTCTTCTGGCAGCTCCCGCACTTCATGGCCATCAGTTGGATGTACCGCGCCGACTACGCGCGCGGCGGCTTCGCCATGCTCGCGGTGCAGGACGACGACGGGAGCGCGGTCGGACGCCAGGCGGTGTTCTACACGCTCGTGCTGCTGCCGATCACGATCGCGCCGACGCTCTTCGGCTTCACCGGCACGATCTACTTCCTCGGCGCCGCCGCCGCGGGCGCCGTGCTGCTGGCCGCGGCGATGCGCTTCTTCTTCTCGCGCGACGCGCGCAACGCACGCCGTCTCTTCATGACGTCGAACGTGTACCTGCTCGTCGTGATGGTGCTGCTCGTCGTGAGCGCGCGCGCGGTGCCGCGCGTCGAGCTGCCGAAGCTCTTCGCCGTTCCGGAGACGCGTCTCGTCGACGAGCGCGGACGCGCGACGTCGCTCGCGTCGATGAAGGGGAGCGTCACGGTCTACGACTTCATCTTCACGAACTGCGCGGGCACGTGCCCGATCATGGCGAACAACATGCGCGCGCTGACGCCGAAGATCGCGAAGGACGCGCCCGTGCGCTTCGTCTCGATCAGCGTCGATCCGACGCGCGACACGCCGGCCGTGCTCGCCGAGTACGCGGAGCGCGTGCGCAACGACGCGCGCTGGACGTTCCTCACCGGCAATCGCGACGACGTCGTGAAGCTCAGCGTGCAGGGCTTCAAGCTCAGCGCGGGCGATCCGACGCCGGGCGGCGATCCGCTGCTGCACAGCAGCAAGTTCGTCGTTGCGGACAAGAACGGCGTCATCCGCGGCTACTTCGACGCCGCCGATGGCAACGTCCCCGAGCAGGTGGCGAAGGTCGTCGAGCAACTCCTCGCCGAGTGATACCCTCCGCCGCGCGATGACGGCCCTTCAGTTCTTCCCGCCCTTCAACGCGACTCTCAATGCGTTGAGCGGCGTGTTCTTGTTGACGGGCTACGTCTTCATGAGGCGCGGACAGATCGCGACGCATCGCCGCTTCATGCTCGCGGCATGCTCGACGTCGCTCTTCTTTCTCGTCAGCTACGTCACGCATCACGCGTTGCGCGGCGGCGTCGTCACGCGCTTCTCCGGCACCGGTTTCTGGCGCACGTTCTATCTGACGATGCTCGCGACGCACACGATTCTCGCGATCATCATCGTGCCGCTGGCGATCGTGACCGTCTTCAACGGACTGAAGATGCGCGTGCCGCAGCATCGCCGCGTCGCACGCTGGACGTTCCCGATCTGGATGTACGTCTCCGTCACGGGCGTGCTCGTCTACTTCTTCCTCTATCATTGGTTCCCATCGGCATGACGCGCGATCAGCAGCTTCTTGCGCAGCTCCGAACGTACGAGCCGTACGATGCGGCGGAGGAGGAGCATCGCCGCGCGATGGTCTCGCTGCTGTCGAACACGCGCGACCCGTTCTCGCGCGCGCACTTCGTGCCGGGACACTTCACCGCGAGCTGCTTCATCGTCGACGATCGCGGCCGCCTGCTTCTGCATCATCACCGCCGCCTCGACCGCTGGCTGCAGATGGGCGGTCACGTCGAGCACGACGAGGCGCCGCACGTCGCCGCGCTTCGTGAAGGCGCCGAGGAATCCGGTCTGCACGATCTCGCCCTCGGCGACGCCATCTTCGACCTCGACATTCACGCCATTCCCGCGGGACGCGGCGAGCCCGATCATCATCACTTCGACATTCGCTACGTCGCGCGCACCGCGACGCCGGAGTCGGTGCAGCGCGACGCCAGCGAGTCGAACGAGCTCGCGTGGGTGTCGCTCGAACGCGCGGCCGAGTTGATGCGCGGCGACGAGTCGCTGCGCGTCCTGCGAAAAATCGAGAGGAGTCTGACTTGACCACGCCACTGCTCGAGAGCGATCTGGACAAGAGCCCGTTCCGCCAGTTCGCGCGCTGGTTCGAGGAGGCGAAGGAGAATCATCCGCGCCTACCCGAGGCGATGACGGTGTCGACGTGCGGCAGCGATGGAGTCGTGTCGTCGCGCGTCTGCCTGCTCAAGGATTTCGACGAGCACGGCTTCGTCTTCTACACGAACTACAACAGCCGCAAGGGCGCGCAGATCAGCGAGAACCCGCGCTTGTCGCTCTGCTTTCACTGGCCGCTGCTCGAGCGGCAGGTGCGCATCGAAGGCGCGGCGGTGAAGACGACGGCGGAAGAAGCGGACGCGTACTTTGCGACGCGCCCGCGCGGCAGCCAGCTCGGCGCGTGGGCGTCGTGTCAGAGCCAGGTCATTCCGGGACGCGGCGATCTCGATCAGCGCTTCCACGATCTCGAGGCGAACTATCGCGATCGTCCGGTGCCGCGCCCGCCGCACTGGGGCGGCTATCGCGTGATCCCGCTCGAGATCGAGTTCTGGCAGGGACGCGAGGATCGCCTGCACGACCGCTTCGTCTATCGCCTGCGCGAGCCGAAGGACTGGATCATCGAGAGGCTGAGCCCCTGATGGCGAAGAAGCGCATTCTCTTTCTCTGCACCGGAAACGCGGCGCGCTCGCAGATGGCCGAGGGGTTAATGCGGGCGTATCACGGAGACGAGTACGAGGTTTTCTCCGCGGGATCGCGTCCCGCGGGCTGGGTGCATCCGCTCGCCGTGCGCGCGCTCGCGGAGATCGGGATCGACATCAGCGATCAGTACTCGAAGTCGGCGGAGCAGTTCATCAACGAGCCGTTCGACATCGTCGTCACCGTGTGCGACTCCGCGGCCGCGGATTGTCCGAACTGGCCGGGCGCGAAGCGCATCGAGCACTGGCCGATCGTCGATCCGTCATACGGTCCGGATGATCCCGCGACGCGTCCCGATCGCTTCGCCGCCACGCGCGACGAGCTCGCGCGCCGCATCGAAGAGCTCGTGCGCAGCTAGAACCGCGCGGCGTCGTCGGGGACGAGCAGCCGCAGCGACGCCGGATGCACGCGCACGCGCAGCTCCGCGTCGAGCGTCACCGGCTCTCCATCGAGATGCGCGAGCCCCGCGGATGCGCGCCGGATCGTGACCTCGCGCGTCTGCAGCATCTTCACGCGTCCCGCGCGATGGAACGATCCGGTGAAGAGTCGCGCGAGCAACAGCGGCGCGTCGACGAGCCGAGTCTCGCCGACGATGACGACGTCGAGCAGGCCGTCCTGCAGCGACGCGAGCGGCGCGACGCGCGCGTTGTTGCCGTACTGGCCGGAGTTGGCGACGGCGATGACGAACGCCCTCCGCTTCTTCTCCTCTCCCTCCACGACGATTCCATACTCCTCGGCATGGAAGTCTGCGAACGCGCGCAGCCCTTCCTTCACGTAGGTCTCGAGCCCGCGCACGGTGCTCGACGCGAAGCGGTCCGCGATCAGCGCGTCAAAGCCGAGTCCCATGACGCCGAGGAAGGGGTGATCGTTGACGGAGGCGGTGTCGATGGTTTCGATGCGTCCTCCGCGACACGCGTTCAGCGACGCCGCGAGATCGAGCGGCAGACCGATGTGACGCGCGAAGCCGTTGCCGGAGCCGGTGGGGAGGATGCCGAGAGCGGGTTTGCGTCCGATGAGGCGCTTCGCCGTCTCGTGCACCGTGCCGTCGCCGCCGACCGCGAAGACGACGTCGATGCGCGCCGCCTCGGCGCCGTCGATCATCGCGTCGAGGTCTTCCTTGCGTCCGCACGACGCGATCTCGTGCTCGAACGCGCACGCGCCGAGAATCACGTCCGCGACGTCGTACCCGCGCCTGCGTCCGGAGCGCTCGTTGATGACGAAGAGTGCCTTCACGCGCGCGGGATCATATCCGCGCGCGTTTACTGATCGTTGTGCAACTCGACGAACTCGAATTTGAACTGCGACGTTGCGTCCGAGAACTCGTTCACGATCACGCCCTTCGCGCAGCCCGTCGCGGCGCCGCTGCCGGGCGTGGCGGTGGTCGTCGCGGCGATCGTCCAGTTCGAGGACGATGACGCACTCACGCACGGATCCTTGCGCCGCACGTCGCGCGCCGCACCGGACGGCATCGCCACCGTCGCGCCATCGACGATCGTCCCCGACGCGTTCTTCAGCGTGTACTTTTCGCTGCCGTTGATCTGCGGGAACGCGCCGTGGCCGTCGAGGTAGACGACGTCGCTGCCGAGCGTCACGCCCCAGAACGACTCGAACTCCGACTTCGACGCGTCGCGTCCGATCACGACGTAGCCGTTCGCGGGAATCGTCGTGCCCGCGGGAATCGTGAACGTCAGCGCCGCGCTGGCCTGCACGACTTTCCAGCCGCTGATGTCCATGCCCGTCGTGCTTCCGCCGCCGCCGTGATTGTTCGCGGTCACGGTCACCGACGACGTCGCCGTGTGACCATCCGCATCGAACGCTGTCGCGGTGAGCGTGTGCGCGCCATCCGCGACGCTCGTCGAGTCCCACGTCCATGCGAACGGCGCGCTCATGTCCGCGTTGAGCAACGTCCCGTCGATCGAGAGCTCGACCTTCGTCACGCCAACGTTGTCCGATGCAGTCGCCGCGACCGCGACACTCCCGCTCACGATCGCGCCGTTCGCCGGCGCGGTGATCGACACCGTCGGCGCCTCGCCGCCGCCGCTCGGCGCGCCGCTCGCGAGCCACGCCACCGCGTTCGCGAAGATGAGCGCGTTGTCGAACATCGTCTCCGTGTACCCCGGATGCGTCGTGTGATTGCAGTTGTTCGTCGCGTCTTCCGAGGGCGACGAATCCCCGACCGCGGCGATGCGTCCGGAGCCGAACGTCGAAGTCGCGAACGTCACGCCGGTCGGCGTGTCGTGCGTCGACGTCGTCCGCCAGATGTGTCCCTTCGCGTTGCCGGAGATCACCATCGACGTCGAGCCGAAGAGTCCGAGGCCGCGGTTGGGGCCGGGAACGCCGAACGCGCCGGCGCCGATGATCGGCGACGACGCGTCGCTCGTGTAATTCGCATCCGGATGATCGTTGAACGAGCCGAGCGTCGTGTCATTCTTGTTGCCGTTGAACTCGATGCCGAACACGCTCGGCGAGCCGACGAGCTCATTGAAGATCTTCGGAGGATCGAAGCCGTCGTTGTTGCGATCCGCGCCCGCGTGATCGCAGATCAGCAGCAGTCCGCCGCCGTTCTGTACGTAGTTGCGGATGGCCGTGATCTCGGCGGACGTGAAGCGGATGTTCGGCTCCGGAATCACGAACACGTCGTAATGCGCGAGGTCCTGCGCGTTCGTCGAGTCGCCGAACGTGAGCCGCGCGCCCTTCGGCAGGCTCTCGACGTGAAAGCCCTTCTTCACGAAATCGACGCCCATCGCGGAGAAGCCGCCGGACCAGAACGTCTCCGGCGTGGACGCCGTGATCTGCGACTGATCGGGCGTCGGGAACTGCTGCGCCGTGCCGCACTGGTCTTCGTCGAGCACCCAGTCCGCGTTGCCCGCGGTCTGCGCGTGCATCGCGTCGAAGAGGACTTTCTTCGGCTGCGCGAGTGCGTTGAGCGAGAGGAGGATTGCGAGCAGGACGAGCGAGGACGAGCGCGCGTTCATGCGCGCATTATCCTCCGTCACGACGCGCCGCGGATGATTTCCATCAATACGGGCTTCAGGCCGTTGATCATGAACTGGATGCCGATGGCGCCGAGGAGGAGGGCCATGACTTTGGTGAAGACGGCGCGGCCGCGATCGCCGATGAAGCGCGAGAGCGGCACCGCGGCGAGCAGCACCGCGTACGACGCGGCGCCGACGCCGAAGATCGCGATCGCCACCGCGAGCTTCTGATCGAGGCGCGGGTAGAGATTGACGAGCAGCATCGTCGACGTGATCGCGCCCGGACCGGAAAGCATCGGCACCGCCAGCGGCACGACCGCGACCGACGTCGGGTCCATCTCTGCCTTCTCCACGTCGTGGTCTTCCATGCGCTTCTCGCCGCCGATGTTGTACGCGCGGCGCTCGTCGTGCTCGACCAGCGTGCGCAGCGCGTTCGTGAAGAAGATGATCCCGCCCATGATCTGAAACGCCGGCACGGTGATGCCGAAGAACTGGAACACCCAGTTGCCGGCGATGAGGAAGACGGTGAGCACGACGATGCACGCCAGCGAGGCGACGAGCGCGACGCGCGCGCGCCCGCGGTGCGACGCGCCATCCGTCAGCGCGACGAACGACGGAATCACCGCGAGCGGATTGACCATCGTCACGAGCGTGATGAAGGAGAGGAGGATGACTTTCGACAGCGGCATGGACTCGCGCGAGATTGTATCGAGTCGCTGCGCGATGTGGCTGGTTGCTCGTTGCTAGTTGTCTGTGGATCAGCCGCTACTCCGCTGGCCAGTACACTTTGACCAGCGAAATCAGCGCTCTACCGTCCAGATCGAATGATTCGTAGAAGGTAACGACAGCCGTCGCAAGTTCATCGAGATCGAGGAGCGTGATAGGAATGTTCGCCCGCTCCGCCTCGTATTTGGCTTCACGAGTGTAGCCGCCGGAGCTCACGTACAGGCCGCGATCCCCAGGTCGAAGCGCGCCAAGAAAGCTGCGCACTTCCGGAGCTCCAATGGCAGTTCGCAGACGATGCTTCACCTCGACTTTGATGCGTGGCTCTTGGAACCCTAGCCCATCCGGCGAGGCAAAGACGTCGACACCACGATCAGCACCCTTCGGAGATACGCGCGTGCGATAGCCCATAGCGCGAAGCAAGGCGGCGACGAGTTGCTCCATCTCGACGTCGTCCAGCCGGGACAATTTATCTTTGATCAGCTCGAGGGCGCGCGCCTGCGTGTCTTGGCGACTCTCTTCAATTTCGACTTTCTCTTGAGCAACCTGCTCAGCCTCCGGAATTGCTGTCGCAGCAGACACTTCGCCACGGAGGGCTTGAGTGATGTCGTCCCATACTTCGCGCGGGACTGAGAACAACGTAAGCGTGCTGCCGAGGGTGTTCCGCGATGAAACGCGCAGAAGATCACGCGACACACGTCCGGTCCACTCGACTGATCTCACATGCGGGTGATCCGTGACCACTCCCGTTTGAAATTTATAGTCACCGGTGATTTTACCGACGAGATATTCGCGAGTCGCGCGGTTGTAGCTGACAACATGATCCCCTAGTCGGAATGTTGATCGAAACTTGCGAAGCATCGCGACGGCGTTGCCGACCTCGCCTGGCTTGGCGTCGGGGTATGCGCGAAGATATGCAAGCCGTACGTCATCATCATTCCGCGCGGCAGTGAGATCGCCGATATCCGGCCACCCGATCGCGACGCATGATCGCGACGAAAATTCGTCAGCGACGTATCCACCTTGACCGGCGCGAACCATCCAGACGTTCGACATTTGAGGTAGTTTACTCGGAGCGTTCGCGCATTTTTCGGCGCGAGAACCCACAGACCACCAGCAACGAGCAACTAGCCACAGCGTCGCTAGACGCTCACGATTTCATCGCTGTCGAGCCCGATGTACCAGAGCGTGCCGCCGCAGGCGCGTCCGGTGATCGCGGAGATTGCGGCGCAGTACGTCTCCACCTGCGCGCGATCGCGGGCGATGCGCGACATTTCGGGCTGGCCGCTCTTGTAGTCGAGGACGAGATCACGCTCGCCTTCGCGCAGCAGGCGGTCGATGCGGCGCTCGACGAGGACGCCGTTCTCGACGAAGCGCACCGGCACTTCGCGGCCGATCGTTTCGGCGGCGGCGATGCGCGCGAGCATCGGCGAGCGTGCGATCGTGGCGAGGCGCTGGCGCACGCGCGCGAGGGCGTCGGAATCGGCCGCCGTTTCGATGGCGAGCTGTCGCAGGAGCGGCTCGACGTCCGCGCGTCCGTCCCACAGCTCGAGCACGCGATGGAGGAGGATGCCCGCCGCGCGATTGCGCGAGCCCGCGCGGCGCGCCGCGACTTCTGCGGCGGAGAGCGTTTCGATGAAACGCGTCGGTACCGGCACCTCGCACGCGACGATCTCCGCCGCCGCGAGCTCCGCTTCGAGCGCCGCGTCGCGCAGTCGGCGTCGCGTGCGCGATGCCGCGCCGGCGACTTCGATCCTCTCGAATGCCACGCGCCCGATCGGCGTCTCACGCAACTCGCGTCCGCGCTCCGGCCACAGCGCGGCGAGCGCGTTGCGGTCGCACTCCAGCGACTCGCACAGCGTCTTGAAGAAGCCGGCGTTCTTCGTCTCCTCGCCGAAGTTGCAGACGAAGACGACGTCCGTGCGTGCGCGCGTGACCGCGACGTAGAACAGCCGCCGCACCTCCGCCTCCTCGCGGCGGCCGACGATCTTCTTCAGCTTCTCGCCGTCCGCGAAGCGGAAGTTCGCCGAGATCGAGTCCGCGCGGCCCGAAAGCACGATGCTGCGCGGCTCTTCCACCGTGAAGAGCTGCAGCGTCTCGCTCATCGACGTCGGGAAGGCGAGGTCGGGGAGGATGACCGTGTCGAACTCGAGCCCCTTTGCCGCGTGCACGGAGAGGATGCGCACCGCGTTCTTCGAATCGTCGACGAGGCTCGGCTCCGCCTCCTCCGGCTCGCCGCGGCGCTGCGTGATCTCGTCGACGAACTGCCGCGCCGAGCCGCCGATGCGCTGGTCGTACTCGAACGCGATGCCGCGCAGATGCTCGAGGTGGCGCAGGTGACGCGCGCCGTCCGCGGCGGCGTCGTACACGCGCTCGATCTGCGTCGTGTCGAGGATGAGATCGATGAGCGAGGAGACGGTGAGGTGCGTGGCGGCGTCGCGGAAGCGCGCGATCGATGCGGTGAAGTCGGACCAGGGCGTCGACGCGTTCGCGATCTCGACGTCCGTCAGCGCAAAGTACGGCGTGCGCGCGGCGGAGATTTGCGCGCCGGCGTCGAACGGCCACGCGATCGCGCGCAGCACGGCGAGCAGATCGACCGGCGCGCGACGATCGAGAAAGAGTCGCGTCGGCGGAAGCACGTACTCGATGCCGTAGCGATCGAACGTGTCGAGGTAGTCGTCGATCTTCGTCAGACGCCGGAAGAGGATGGCGAAGCGCTGCAGGTCGAGCGCGCCGCCGTCGCGGTTCGCGCGAATCCACTCCGCGATCGCCTCCGCCTCGACGCGATGCCGGTCCGCCTTCTCGTCGTGCTGCGCGTGCAGCATCGTCACGCGCGCATTGAGGTCGCGCCGCGGTGTCACGCGCGCGGCCGTGAGCGCGCGATACGGCGGCCTGAATACATTCGCGTCATGCAACCCCTCCTCGGGGAACAGCCGCGCGAACATGGCGTTGACGACGTCGAGCAGCGGCGCGTCGCTGCGGTATTGATCGAGCAGCGGCTGCCGCGCCGCGCCGCCGCGCACGAGCCCTTCCGTCATGCGGTGATACGTCTCCGGATCGGCGCGGCGGAAGCCATAGATCGACTGCTTCGGATCGCCGACCACGATCGTGCGGCCGGGCACGTACGCGCCCGAAGCGTCGCGCGCGAGGCGATCGATGATGCGTGCCTGCGTACGATCCGTGTCCTGGAATTCGTCGACGAAGATGAAGTCGAACTGCGCGCGCGCGCGCGACAGCACGGCCGGATCGTCGAGCAGCGCGAGCGTGCGCAGGAGAAGATCGTCGAAGTCGACGACGCCGAGCTTGCGCTTCTCCGCGTCCATGAACGCGATGAAGCGGCGCGTGAGCGCGAGCAGCGCCATCGCCGCGCGATGGCTGACGAGGCGATCGTGTACGGAGCGGCCCTTGTCGCCCGCGCGCAGGATGCGCAACGCTTCCTTCAGTACGCCGTGGCGAGGCAGGTTCGCGTCTCGGATGCTGCTCGCGATCGGCTGCAGGTACTCGATCCACGCATCGATCGCGGGCGCGGGCGGCGGCGTCTCGCGCACGTACGTGAAGATGCGCCGCGCGGCGTCGTCGCCCGCATCGTCGGGACAATTGCGAATCGCGCGAATCGCATCGATGAGCGGCTCGCGCACTTCGTCGAACTCGCCGAAGTCGTAGCCCGTTTCTTCGAGCAGATCGCGGCGATCGAGAAGCGTCAGCACGACGTCGCGAATCTGGAAGAGGTAGCCGACGTGCGTGAACAGCAGCTCCCACTCCGCGACGATCTCCGGCGTCGGATGCACGCGCGTCTCTTCGTCGAGCCACGCGTCGTACAACTGCCCGTACAGCAGCGAGCGCTCGAAGCCCTCGATGATCTTGAACTGCGGATCGAGTCCGGCCTCGATCGGAAACGTGCGCAGCAGCGACTGGCAGAACGAGTGAATCGTCTGCGAGCGCAGCGCGTCGATGTTCTCGAGGTGATGCGCGATCGCGCGCCGCGCGCGCTCGGAGTCGGTGATCGTGACCAGCGGATGCGGCGAGTCGATCGGCCACGATGTCGCGTCGCCCGTCGCGAGTTCCTCGAGCGCGATGCGGATGCGGTCCGCGATCTCGCCGGCGGCCTTCTCCGTGAACGTCATGAGGACGATGCGCTCGGGCGCGAGGTCGTCGCGCTCGACCATCAGCTTTAGCACCTCCGCTACGATCGCCGTCGTCTTGCCCGTGCCGGCGCCGGCCTCGATGACGAGGTTGCAGCGCGAGGGCGGCGGAGGCGCTGTCATGTCGAACGCCCGCTCGAATGCGAATGCCTGCTGCACGGTCACTGCGCGCCTCCGAGCAGCGTCCGAGGATCGCGCAGTTGCTGCAGCGCGTAACGTTCCTCCGGCTCGTGCTTCGTGCGGCACGAGTGCTTGACCGGGCAGTACTTGCAGGAGTTGAACTCCGCGTCGTTCTCGTTCGGGAACGCGGGGAAGTCGCCGCGCAAAATCGCGCGGATGAAGATGCCGAGGGTCGCCAGCAGCGTGTCGCGTTTCTCGTGCAGCGCGAACGCGAACTTCGACTTCTCGCCGATCACGATCGGCTTGATCGTCGCGCTGACGTACTGCGGATCGGCGCCGAAGAATTCGGAGACGGCCATCGCGTACAGCGCGAGCTGCAGGCGCACGCCGCGATCGATCTTGTCGCCGAGGTTGGCGTGGCGAAGGGCTTTGCCGGACTTGTAGTCGACGATGCGGAAGCGCGCGTCGCCGGCGTCGATGCGATCGATCGTCCCTTCGACGCGCACGGGCACGCCGCCGGCGTCGACGACGAACGGCTCGGGATGATCGGCGAGCTCGCGATGCTTCGCGCCGAAGCGATACTCGAAGTGTCGCGGGACGAGCTGCTGCGCCTCGAGATCGGCCAGGTCGTTCGCGAGGAACTCGCGAAGGATGCGTTTCGTCGCGCGCCGCTCGATGTCCCTGACTGTCCGATTGAACGGCGGCACGACGCGCTCGTGTTCATCGAACTGCTCGTCGACGAGTTGCTCGAGCCGCGCGACGATCTCCCGCGGCAGGTTCGGCAGCGCCGCCGCCGCGCGCGCGAGCTCGTCGTCGCGCGTGCCGCGATAGAAGCGCTCGAGGATGCGGTGATCGATGATGCCCTTCTCGCGATGATCGATCTGCAGCTCGCGCTCCGGATCGTCGAAGTCGGTGACGCCGAGGAGGTGCTTGAGGAGGAACTTCTGCGGGCATTCGCCGAAGTCTTCGAGTTGCGTGGGCGAGAGCGACGCGGGCGCGGAGATCGCGCCGAGGTAGCCGTCGAAGGCGGAGCGGGTGCCGGACTTGGCGAGGAGTTGGAGAGGGCGTTGCTGGTTGCTGGTTGCTGGTCTAGCGTGAAGTTGCGCGACGTCGACATCCATATGTCGCACATACCGCGACTTTCTCAACACCTTGCCGAAACCGTCGCCCGTGGCAA
>DATELS010000498.1:0-6724 GCA_035276365.1 Thermoanaerobaculia bacterium | reverse complement strand
CGTCACGCACCGCGCGTGTCTCCGCCGCCGTGCGCTTCGTCTTCACTTCGATTTCGTACAAGCCCGGGGGCTGCTTCTCGTCGAACGGACGGACATCGATCGAGTAATTGCCAGTCTCCGAGGCGATGATTTCTACGTGCTCGTCACCGGTGTTGCCGGTCGGACCGTCCACCGAGTCGATCAGCGCGCCGCGCGGGTCGCGCACTTCAACCACGACGTCGGTGCCGCGCTGATGCACCACGACTTCCGCGGACGCGCCGCGCTGCAGCAGGAGAGTGAGGGCAAGAAGAATGTTCACGCGGATGAGTACCGCGCGCCGCGAAAAAGTTTCACGGACAGCGCGGCACCGCCTCGTCGAGCGGCAGAAGCGTCACGCGTCCACCCACCGCATCGAGCACCACGCGCGCGCGCTCGTCGCCGGCGCGCACCTGCGCGCGCTTGCGGCGCGTTCGCAGCGGCGGCTCGGTCTCGATCTGTCCCGCGTCCGACGCGAGCTCGGCGATGAAGCCCGCGCCGTCCGGCGCATACTCGAGCGTGAGCGCGCCGTCGAGCGTGCGCAGACGATACGAGCGATCGGCGCGCAGCGCGCCCGCGTATTCGATCTTGCCCAGCGCGGTGAACGCGTCGACGTCGCCGGAGACCGAGGAGAGATGCACCTGCCCGCTCGTGTCCTTGATCGTCACCGCGCCCGCGACGCACGCCACGCCGGTCTTGCCGTTGATCGTCGTCACGTGCACGCCGCCGCCGACCTGCGACACGATCGTGTTGCCGTTGCCCGACGTCACGTCGACGAGCCCGCGCACGCGCTGCGCGGTGATGTTGCCGTTGCCGGTCGAGACGATGACGTTGCCCCCGACGTCGCGCGCGGTCAGGTTCGCGGTGATCGTCTTGCCGTCGATGTTGCCGCGAATGCGATCCGCGACGACGCTGCCGTTCGTCGCATCGACGCGCAGCGCCGCCACGTCACTCACGTTCACGATCGCGCGCTCGCTCGACACCGACTCGATCGTCGCCGTGCGCGGCACGCGAATCATCGCCGCACCCGCGACCTCGATCCGATGTGCGCTCGTACGGCGCGCGTTCGCGATGGAGTCGACGTCCGCGCCGGCGATCGTCGTCGTGCCGCCGATCGTGTGGACGACGACGACGTCGCCCGGACGCACGGTCTCCGCGGAGAGCACCGATGCGAACAGGAGCAAGGCACAGAGCTCAGCGCGCATCGGCGGCCATCCTCAGCATCTGCAGCTTCGCGTCATACGCATCGACGAGACGCGTCACTGCAACCGGATCGTTCGGCGCATCGGCCGCCGCGCGCTCCGCGACCGCGATCGCGCGCGTCAGCTCGAACATCATCGGTGACGGCGGCGCGTCGCGCTCGAGCTGCGCGATCGCGCGCTGGTAATGCGACGAAACGTTCGGCAGCGTGCGATCGAGACGGACGATCGTCAAGATCGCAGCAAGCAACATCGCCGCCGCAGCCAGTGTAGCGACGGCCGCCTCGGCCGTCGGCCGCCGGGCGAGGGCGCCCGGCGCTCCACCAGCGCGAATGCGCGCCTCGATCGCGTCCCACATCGGCGGCACCTCGATCCCGCGGATGTAGTCTTCATACAGCGCGTCCTCGTTCATCTCCCCTCCAGATACTTCGCCAGCAGCTCGCGCATGTGCAGCCGCGCGCGATGCACGTCCGTCTTCAACTTGCCGATCGTCGCGCCGGTGATCGCCGCGATCTCCTCGTAGCTCCGCCGCTGCAGGATCTTCAGCGTGAACGCCGTGCGCTTCTCCTCGTCCAGCGCGAGCAGCGCGCCGCGGATCGTCTCCCGCAGCTCCGCCGTCATCGCGCGCTCCTCCGGACCTTCACGCACGCGCGGCTCCTCGACGATGTGCAGCCGCACCTTGCGCGAGCGGAAGTGGTTGAACGCCACGTTGCGCGCGATTCCGCACAGCCACGTCGACGCCGCGCTCCGCTCCTCGAATGCACCGAGGGTCTTGTACGCGCGGAAGAACGTCTCCTGCGCCAGCTCGCGCGCGTCGTCCTCGTCGCCGCAGAGGCAGTACAGAAAGCGATACACCAGCTCATGGTGCTCCTCGAACAACCGTCGAAAGCGATCGGTCACTGAGGATGAGTAACCGGAGCTGGGAAAAAGTTTCAGAAGCCCTTCGGCAATTGCACCTTCAGGTTGTCGACGAGAAATGCCCAGAGGTCGGCGACCTCCTCGATCGTCTTCGTCACCGGCTTGCCTCCGCCGTGACCCGCGCGCGTCTCGATGCGGATCAGCACCGGATCGCTGCCCGCGTGCGCCTCCTGCAGCGCCGCCGCGAACTTGAAGCTGTGTCCCGGCACGACGCGATCATCGTGATCCGCCGTCGTCACGAGCGTGGCCGGATAGTCCGTGCCCTTCTTGATGTTGTGGTACGGCGAGTACGCATACAGCGCCTTGAACTCGTCCGCGTTGTCCGCCGAGCCGTAGTCGTCGGTCCAGAAGCGCCCCGCGGTGAACTTGTGGAAGCGCAGCATGTCCATCACGCCGACCTGCGGCAGCGCCGCGCCGAAGAGCTCCGGACGCTGCGTCATCACCGCGCCGACGAGCAGTCCGCCGTTGCTCCCGCCCTGAATGGCCAGCTTCTTCGGACTCGTGTACTTGTTCGCGATCAGCCACTCCGCCGCGGCGATGAAGTCGTCGAACACGTTCTGCTTGCGCAGCTTCGTCCCGGCCTTGTGCCACTCCTCGCCGTACTCCGCGCCGCCGCGCAGGTTCGGCAGCGCGAGCACGCCGCCCATCTGCATCCACACGAGACGCGAGATCGAGAAGCCGGGCGTCGTGGAGATGCTGAAGCCGCCGTAGCCGTGCAGCAGCGTCGGATTGTTGCCGTCGAGCTTCAACCCCTTCTTGTGCGCGAGGAACATCGGCACGCGCGTGCCGTCTTTCGACTTGTAGAAGACCTGCTTGACTTCGAACTCGTCGGGATTGAAGTCGACCTTCGCGCGATCGATGAGCTTCTTCTCGCCCGTCGCGACGTCGTAGCGATAGATGCTCGGCGGCACGGTGAAGCTGGAGAAGGAGTAGAAGGTCTCGGTCTCGTCCGCGCGTCCGTTGAAGCCGGAGGCGCTCCCGATCGTCCCCAGCTCCACATCGCGCACGAACTTCCCCTCGGGCGTATAGAGCTTGACCTCGCTGCGCGCGTCCTTCAGATATTTCGCCGTGATCAGACCGCCGACGAGATCCGCGCCGGTGAGCACGTCCTCGCGCTGCGGGATGATCTCCTTCCAGCTCTCGCGACGCGGATCGCGCGCGTCGATGGCCACGATGCGGGCGCGCGTCGCGTCGGCGTCGGTCTTCACGAAGAGCACCGGACCCTTGTTGCCGATGACGTTGTATTCGTTGTCGAACGCGCCGGCGATCGTCACCGGCGCCGCGTACGGATTGCGCAGGTCTTTGACGAGAAGCTGATTGCGCGCGTCGGTGCCGACAGTGATGTAGATGAGCAGGTACTTGCCGTCGTCCGTGACCTCGCCGCCGAAGGACCAGTCGGGATGATCCGGCCGCTCGTACACGAGCACGTCGTCCGACTGCGCCGTCCCGACGCGGTGGTAATAGAGCTTCTGATTCGTGTTCAGGCTCTGGAACTGCGACGCCGCATCGGGCGCGGGATAGCGCGCGTAGAAGAAACCTTCGCTGTCGCCGCTCCACGAGGTGTCGGAGAACTTCACCCACTGCAGTTCATCGGACAGCGTCTTCCCCGACTCGATCTCCAGGATCTTCCACTTCACCCAATCCGAGCCGGCGTCCGCGACGCCGTAGGCCATGTAGCGGCCGTCGTCGCTGAACGACATGCCGTTGAGCGCGACCGTGCCGTCCTTCGACCAGGTATTGGGATCGAGCAGCACGCGCGGCTCGTGCACGAGCGAGTCCTGCTCGTAGAGCACCGACTGGTTCTGCAGTCCGTTGTTCTTGAAAAAGTAGTAGCGCCCGCCGGCCTTGAACGGCGTCGACGTGCGCGCGTAGTTCCAGAGTTTCGTGAGCCGCTCTTTGATGGCGTTGCGGAACGGCAGGCTCTCCAGATACGCGAACGTGACTTTGTTCTCGGCGTCGACCCACTGCTGGACGTCCGCCGACTCGCGCACGTCGGTCTCGAGCCACCGATACGGATCGGCGACTTCGACGCCGTGATAGACGTCCTTCTGCTCGACCTTCTTCGTCTTCGGATAGTCGAACTTCGTCGCCGCGAGCGCGGGCAACACGAAGCAGAGCGTGGCGGCGGCGAGCAGCAGCGGACGTCGGTTCATCCGCAAACGATATCAGCGTCGCGGCTCGTGCGGCTCGGCGAAGACGAGGACGTAGCCGTTGAGGTCTTCGACGACGAATTCCGTCTGGCCATACGGCTGGACGTGCAGTGGCTCGAGGACTCTCACGCGCTCGCGAAATTCGTCGTAGAGCATCTGCACGCCTTCAACGCGCAGATAGACGTTCCACACGCCGCCCGGACGCTGCGGATAGAGCTCGGGCAGACGAAACCCGTCGAAGCGCTGGAGCATGATCTCGACGTCATCGCGCCGGAGGATGGCGAAGTTGTACGGCGGCTTGCGCGGCACGGCGTCGCCCGCGAATCCGAGTCGATCGCGATACCACTCCATGGTGGCCGCGACGTCGGCGACGGCGAAGACGGGCGTGGTGGTGCGAATGGACATGCCGATCAATGTAGCCGCGAACGCGCGTCCCGGCACCCGTGTTGTTCACTGCATGCACATCGCACCACTGCCCGACGCGTTCCTCCTCCGCGCCCGCACCGAAGGCCTCGACGACCTCAGACAGCCCGTGAAACGCGTGATCGCCGAAGGCGGCGAACCGTGTCGCGACGTCCTCCGCCGCGCCGAACCCGGCGAAGAGCTCCTGCTCGCGAGCTTCACGCCGTTCACGGTTCCCGGGCCGTACAAGGAGTACGGTCCGATCTTCCTGCTCGCGAACGCGTCGCCCGAATCCGCCGCACGCCACGCCCTCCCGTACGACGGCTACCTCCGCGACCAATTCGCGATCCGCGCCTACAACGCGCAGGAGGAGATCATCGACGCGGCGTTGATCCGCGCGGCGGACGCGGAGTCAACGATGTCGCGGTTCTTCGCGCGGGAGGAGACCGCGTTCTTACATCTGCGGTTTCCGTCGTACGGGTGTTTTGCGATGAGGGTCGATCGCTGAGTCGCGATCCTCACTTCCCGGTGAAATAGCCGGTGTCCATGTCGTTCGCGGGCGGCATGGTGCAGATGGTGTCCCAATGCTGGCCCGCTCCATCCACGATGTAATAGTCCTCGGCCAATTTCGGGAGCGGGATCCATCTCACGTTCGTGGGCCTCACCGAAATGTTCCGCCCATTGGCATCGCCATCGGCGCGAGTGATGATGGTCGTCCCGCCCTGAATCCCGACCTGCACAGTCACATTCGTAATGGGTGGCATTTGCACGTCTCCTTACCCCGTCTTCTGTCGCGACCGCGCGGCGAATCTCACCGGGTAAACGGAAGAACGACTCGTCTGTCTGATGGCCTATGAGGACAGCTTCGAGCATCATGGCCGCGGTGTTCGCCGTCGCGGCGCACGCGACCACGCTCACGTGGATCCCCGGTTCGACGACGAAGGTGGAACAGATGATCGGCGACTGCGACTACACCGCGCAGGCGAAGACGGGACAATGCGTCCCCACCACCAGCCAGACCGCGCTCCGCGCCCGCGTCCTCGGCACCGACTTGGGCGCGTCGTTCGAGTCGGACGGCCGCGTCATTTTTCTCTTCGGAGACACGATCAGCCCGACAGCATCCGAGAACTACTTCGCCAGCGACACAATGGCCACGAGCGTCAGCACCGATCCGTCCAAAGGATTGTTCCTCGATTTCTTCACGAACAATGACGGCTCCCCGTACTTTGTGCGCATCCCGGGCGTCCGCATGGGCGCGGGCGAGGTGCCCCACGCCGGCATCCGCCTCAATGGCTCGACATACATCGCCGTCACGACGGGCGCGGACATCAGTCTCCCCGACCCGAACATCAATGAATCCTCAGTGCTGACACGCTTCGACGAATCCACCCGCCGCTTTACCGTCCTGCGGACGATTTCCTCGCGCCCGAACGGAAAATTCATTACGACCATGCCGCGCCAGTCCGGAAACGATGTCTATATCTTCGGCCTGGGCGCGTATCGCGGCAGCGACGTCTATCTCTCCGTCGTCGGCGCCTCCGACTTCGCAACCGGAAAGGGCACGCGTTACTTCACCGGGCTCGCAAACGGGCAACCGACGTGGAGCCCGTCCGAGTCGGACGCAGTACCAATCGTCGCGGACGATCCGCCGGACATTGGCAACGTGTCGGTCATCTACTCGAACGAGCTGCACCTCTGGCTGATGACGTACGACAGCAGCCGCAGTTCTCCGGAATCCCGCGGCTTTTACTTCACCTACGCCAAAGAGCCATGGGGCCCGTGGCAAAAACCCCAACTCATCTTCAATCCCACCCGCGACGGCGCGACCGGCACGTACATCCACGACCCACGCATCACCCCCAGTGACCGCCTGACCGGCCCCACCATCGGCCCCAACGACCCCACCACCACCCCTGGCGGCCCGTACGCGCCCTACATGATCGAGCGGTTCACACGCGTCGCGGGACGCACACTCTCGATCTACTACACGCTGTCGACGTGGAACCCCTACACGATCGTCATGATGCGCTCCGATTTTCT
>DATELS010000497.1:0-11502 GCA_035276365.1 Thermoanaerobaculia bacterium | reverse complement strand
GAGCGAAACCGCAGACTTTGTGGAAGAAGGGGTTGGGGTTAAGTCTCTGTTGCGGAGACGGATGTGTTTGGTCGGGCAGGGGGGATTTGAACCCCCGACCACCTGAACCCCATTCAGGTACGCTACCAGGCTGCGCTACTGCCCGACTCGGCGTGGATGCTACCACGCGTCTCGTGCGTAACGGATCGACCGACTGAGTATTCCGAGCCTATGGGAGCGACGGCGCCCAGAGGATGACGTACTTCGTCACCTCGATGTTCTTGCCCGTCGCCACGACCGACATCTCCTCGATCGCCTTCGCCTTGCCCGTCAGTTCCTCGCGCAGCGTCTGCAGCTCGCGGTCCCACGCGCGCTGAATCTGCGCGATGTGCTCGAGGTAGTCCGTCTCGCGCACGGACGACACGCCCGACTCCGCGACCGCGGCCGGACGTCCGCTCGTGATGTTGTACAGCGTCTGCCCCCAGGCCACGTTCACCTCCTGGTGATCGCCACGCGTCGGGTCGTCGCTGTCGTCGATCTCGCGCTGCTCGCGCTCCGAGCGCTCGCGGAGCTGATCAATGCGGCGGCGGAACGTGCTCTCGAGGCGCTCCTGCTCATCCTCGAGCTGGCGGTTCGCCTCCTCCATGCATCGCTCGAGAAACGCCTCGCGCCTCTCCGCAGGCTCCGAGTAGAAGCCGAACGCCGGATTGTAGAAGAGCTGCAGCTTCACGTTCTGTTCGAGGAACTGCTTGAAGCTCTCCTCCGACTGCGACGCCGCTCTCACCAGCGCCTCGGGGGACATGCCGAGGGAGATGCCGCGGTCGGGATCGGGAACGGCGCGGATGTCGAGGCGCTCCGCGTCGATCAGCGACGCGTGTTGCCACATCACACGACCGTCCTTCGGCGCGATCGGCGCGACGTACGAGCGCGCCGTCTGATGACGCACGCCGCTGCGCGACTCCACGTGCGTCACGATTCCCTCCGCGAGCACGTACGGTCGATAGTCGCCCTCGCCGCCGTACACGTACAGTTGCTCCAGCGTCTCCGCGTTGCGGCTCGCGTGCAGACGCGTGCGCGGCGCGGAGATCATCTGCGTCTCGCGATCGCGATCGACCGTCATTCCGTGCGCGACCGGCGCCGCCTCGAGCACGCGTCCCGGCACGGTCGCCAGCGCCTGCACGATCGCGTCGCGTTTCTCCGGAGGCAGCAGGAACACGATGCATCCGCCGCCGCCCGCGCCGCACACCTTGCCGCCCCATGCGCCCGCGCCGAGTGCGGCATCGACTGCCGCGTCGATCTCCGGCGTCGAGATGCCGTCGATCAGCGCCTTGCGTTGCGCCCACTCCTTCGACAGCGCCGCGCCCGCGGCTTCGAAGTGGCCGCCGTCGAGCGCGCGCTCCATCTCCACCGACGTCTCCGCGATCTTCGCGAAGCCCTTCTGCACCTTCTTCTTGTTCTCGATCTGGCGCTTGTACAGCTCCCAGTTGTTCGTGCCCGAGAAATGCGCGATGCCCGTGTAGTGCAGCAGCATGTGCGACGCGAGATCGTGCACCGACGTCTGCAGCGCGTGACGCGCGGGCTTGCCCGGCGTGAGATGCAGCGAGCCGAGTCCGCCGAAGACCGGCGGGTAGTAATCCTGGATGCCCGCGGGGACGCCGAGGAGGCGGGTCTCGAGGTCGCGGACGAGGAAGATGAGATCTTCGCCGTCGATCGGTGAGCCTGCGATCTCCGACAGTGCGCGCACCAGCGTCACCGCCAGCGCGGACGAGCCGCCGAGTCCCGAGCCGCGCGGAGCGTCCGTGCGCGTCGTGATGCGAATCCCGCTCAGCTTGAAGTGCTCGAGGATCCGGTGCAGCAGCGCCGCCTTCGGATCGTTGCCCATCTCCTGCAGCGACTCGTAGCGCTGCCGGTACTGCTGATCGGTGAGATGGATCTCGATCGCGCCGGTGCCCGTCTCCAGGACTTCGGACTCCGCGTAATACGAGATCGCGACGTTGATCGTGCGCGAGTGGGGATGGAAGAGATAGATCGGCCAGAGGTCGAGAGTTCCACCGGCGAGATCGGCGCGGACGGGCGCGCGGACGATGACCTTGTTCATGGGATTGGCGAGTGTATCGCGTGAAGTCAGAACAGCGCGCGCCGTTGCACTTCTCGTTCCGCCACGCCGTTGGCGCGCGCGGAGAGGCGCGGCTCGAGGTAGGCGACGTTGGCGAGAAACGTGCGCAACGCGGCGCCGCGCAGCGGATCGGGCGTGATCGACTTCAGCTTCAGCGGATTCAGCCACGTCCCGTTATCCGAGACGCGGTAGTCGAGGTGCGGTCCCGTCGCCAGTCCCGTCATGCCGACGTAGCCGATCACGTCGCCCTGCTTCACCTTCGTGCCGCGCTTCAGTCCCTTCATGAAGCGCGAGAGGTGCAGGTAGCACGTGTCGATGCGCGACGAGTGCCGTACGCGGATGAAGTTGCCTTCGCTCGGACTGTAGCGCGCTTCGACCACGACACCGTCCGCGGTCGACATCACCGGCGTCCCCACCGGCGCGCCGTAGTCGATGCCGTAGTGCGGGCGGAAGTACTTCAGCACGGGATGGAAGCGCCGCTTCGTGAAGCCGGACGTCACGCGCGAGAACTTCAGCGGCGCCTTGAGGAACTGCTTGCGCAGCGGCGTGCCGCTCGCGGCGTAGTAGCCGCCGGCGTTGTCGCGGGACTCGTTGCGAAACGCCTCGTACGTGATGCCTTTGTGCGTGAAGCGCGCGGCGCGGATCGGGCCGTAGCCGACGAGATCGTTCCCCGCGTAGTGCTTCGTCACGACGAGGCTGAACGCGTCGCCGTCGCGCAGCTCGAAGAAATCGATGTCCCATTGAAAGATGTCGACGAGCTGCTGGACGAGCTGCGGACCTTCGCCCGCGTCGCGCAGCGCCTCGTAGAGCGAGCTGTCGATCGTGGCCGAGATTGCGGTTTCGACTTCGCGCACCGCGGCCGGATGCGCATCGACGTCGAATGCCGCACCGTTGCGCACCGCGTCGACTTCGCCCCAGCCCGTCACCTTCATCTGCACCGCGTCGACCGTGCCGCGCTGGTCGTAGTGGAAGCGGAGCATGTGGCCGGGATGGAGCCGGCGGACGTCGACCGACTTCGCGAGCTCGCTCGTCAGCGTCGCACTCTCGGCGCGCGAGAGACCGCCGGCGAGCAGCACCTTGTCGAGCGTGTCATTCGCTTCGAGCGTGAGGATCAGCGAGTGCTCGGGAAGCGTCGCGCGGAACGGCTCTTCGAGCGCGTCATAGCGCAGGTGCGGCGCGCTTTGCGGGCTGGCGAGGGACGCACGCGTCACCATCCCGTACTCCGGCTGCGCGCGAACGGCAGCGAGAAACAGCGGGATTGCGATCGGCAGGGCCAGGGCTGCGTATACACGCGGCCGCCTGAACACCCCACCCAGACGCTCGCCCTTGGCGCGACGTGTCTTCATCAGATGTGAAACCGGGGACGGATCTTACGTCGGACGAGATGGTAGCACGCGGGGCCGGGGCTACTCGCTCCCCGGCTCCGGATCGAACGTGATCGTCTTCGTCTCCGTGCGCGGCGCGTCGGGCTGCTCGGCGCGCTTATACGAGACCGGGACGACGAACAGCATCGCGTCGGGATTGGCCTCGCGGATCGACGTCACGAGCGTCTCGCGCGTGATCGTCTTCGAGCGCGGCAACTGCAGTTGCGACTTCACCGCGACCTCCGACGTCAGGTGAATGGCCACCGTGCGGCGCAGCGGGAAGCCGTGAATCTTCGTCGACTCGGCCTCGAGTACCGCGTCGATCTCGGGATTGCCGGTGCGCATCGCGTCGAGAGCGCTCTGCTGCTCGGGGAACTGGTCCGTCGTCCAGGCATCGATCTCGACGCGCGCGTGCTGGCGCAGCGGGATGCCCTTCATCGTCACGGTGACGTCGAACGAGAGCGTGAGGCGCTGATGCTTCGCCTCGTAGCCGGCGATCTTCGCCGTGTCCGTGCGCGGCTCCATCTCCGACTTCTGGTTCGTGATCTTGATCTCCGCCGCGCCCAGCGCCGTCGCGAATCCCGACGTGTTGATCTCGGTGTACCACTTGTTCGTCGGGTCGACGAAGAAGAGGCGCCGCGAGCCGTCCGTGGAGATGACGTAGGTGCCCGGGGGATAGACGTTGCCGCTGAGGAAGTCGACGCGGGAGCGCGCGCCGTCGATGGTGGCGCGGCCGGAGAGGTCGCGCGTCGGCGTGACCGCGTCGTCGGTCGTGTGCTTCTGGATGAAGTCGTACTGAATCGCCGCGAACGCCGGAACCGCGACGAACGCGAGTGCTACCGTAACCAGCAGTCTTTTCATAAATAACCTCGCGGTCGCCTCAGTATACACGGGAAATTTTCACGAGTTCCCGCGCGGTTGGGCTGCGCATGTCCAAACGATCCTTCGTCGCGGCCGTCGTGGGTACGGCCGTCCTCGCGGCCGCGCCGCTGCGCGCCGCCAGCCCGGTGACCCTCGAAACCGTCGTGAAGAAGATTCAGGAGCAGCAGAAGCACACGACGACGCTCCAGGCCGAGTTCCGCCAGGAGAAGGAGCTCGCGCTGCTCTCGAAGCCGGAAGTCTCGACCGGCACGTTCATCTACTCGCGTCCGAACAACGTGCTCTGGACGTACGAGTCGCCGAAGAAGGTGCAGATGGTGATCGCCGGCGGCGTCCTCACCACGTACTACGCGGACCTCGGCAAAGCCGAGCGCGTCGACGTCAAGCGCTTCGAGGACCGCATCTTCAAGTACATGGGCGCCTCGGGCGCGATCGACGAGCTCGCGCGCTACTTCGACTTCACGTTCACCGACTCGAAGTCGAAGCCGGTCTACGTCCTCGACCTCACGCCGAAGAACCGCGCGGTCTCGCGCCGCGTGCGCCGCATCAAGCTCTGGATCGACAAGACGTCGTACCTCACGACGAAGATCGAGTACGTCGAGGGCGACGGCGACATCACGCGCTACGAGTTCACGAACGTGCGCATCAACGAGCCGGTGCCGCAGAGCAAGTTCGCGCTGCAGTTGCCGTCGAGCGTGAAGATCGAGCAGATGAAGATTCAGTGACGCGACTGCAGTTTCAACTTCACGCGCAGGACGGCGCCGCGCGGCGCGGCACGATCACCACTCCTCACGGCACGATCGAGACGCCCGTGTTCATGCCCGTGGGCACGCGCGCGTCGGTGAAGTCGCTGACGACCGACCAGCTCGCGCGCCTCGGGCCGGAGATCATCCTCAACAACACGTATCACCTCATGCTGCGCCCGGGCGTCGATCTCATCGAGAAGCTCGGCGGCGTGCACAAGTTCATGGGCTGGGATCGCGCGGTGCTCACCGACTCCGGCGGCTTCCAGCTCTTCTCGCTCGCGTCGATCCGCAAGATTCGCGAAGAGGGCGTCGAGTTCCGCAGCCACATCGACGGCTCTCCGTACTTCCTGAGTCCCGAGACTTCCGTCGAGATTCAAACGCGCATGGGCGTCGACATCGCCATGGCCTTCGACGAGTGTCCCGCGTACGGGCTCTCCCACGCGGAAGTGGAGAAGTCGATGCTGCTCACGCATCGCTGGGCGAAGCGTTCGCTCGCCGCACGGAGAACCTCCGCGCTCTTCGGCATCGTGCAGGGCGGTGTCCACACGGATCTGCGCAAGCGCAGCGTCGAGGAAATCGCGTCCATGGATTTCGACGGCGTCGCCATCGGTGGCGTGTCCGTCGGTGAGCCGAAGCACGAGATGTTCGAAGTCGTCGACTTCACCGCACCTCTGCTTCCGCGCGACAAGCCGCGCTACCTGATGGGCGTCGGCACACCCGAAGATCTGGTCAACGGCGTCGCGGCGGGCATCGACATGTTCGACTGCGTGATGCCGACGCGCAACGCGCGCAACGGCACGCTCTTCACGAGCCGCGGCAAGGTGCTGATCAAGAACGCGCGCTTCGCGGCGGACGACTCGCCGCTCGATCCCGACTGCTCGTGCGTCGCCTGCACGACCGTTTCGCGCGCGTATCTGCGGCATCTCTACACGAGCGACGAGATCGCCGCGTCGGTGTACAACACGATTCACAACCTGTCGTTCTACCTTGACTTGATGAGGGCGATCCGGCAGGCTATTGCGTCCAATTCATTCGGGTCATTCCGCGAAGCTTTCCTGAAACAGGTCGCGAGCGGTGAGCAGGACGAACGCGGCCCGCTGAAAACAGAAGAAAAATCATGAATGCGATAGCTCTGCTCCAGAGTTCGCCCGGCGCCTCGGCTGCCATCGCGAACTTTCTGCCGATCGTAGCGATCGGCCTCGTTTTCTACTTCCTCGTCATCGCCCCGGCGAACAAACAGCGCAAGAAACAGCAGGAAATGCTGAGCGCGCTGAAGAAGGGCGATCAAGTCCTCACGACCGGCGGGATTTACGGGACGATTCAGGGTGTTGAGCCCGAAGCCGTTTACCTGAAGATCTCCGACAACGTGAAAGTGAAGGTCGCGCGCTCCGCGATCTCCGGGGTCGTGAACGGAGAGTCCGAATCCAAGTCCTGAGCCGTTTGGCCCGGAGGGAACCTTGAATAGAAACGTTTTGTGGAAAATCGCGTTGATCCTCGCCGTGCTGGCGGTGTTCACGGCCGCCATCATCCCGACGAAGAAAGATCCCGAGCCGATCCGGCGCGGTCTCGATCTCAAAGGCGGGATTCACCTCGTCATGAAGGTGAACGTCAATGAGGCGATCCGCCTCGAGACGGACCAGGCGATGAACTCGATGAGCAATCAGGCGAAGACGCAGAACCTGCCCATCCCGGCGACGCGCCGCCTGAACGACACGTCGTTCCTCGCCACGCCGCCCGCCGGCGTCGGCACCGACAACTACGAGCGCATCGGCCGCGACTTCCTGCCGACGTTCGAAGTGGCGCGCGTCGGCGACGGTCTGCGCTTCTCGCTGAAGCCGAACACGGTCCGCGATCTCTCGCGCGACACGGTCGAGCAGGCCGTCGAGGCGATCGACCGCCGCGTCAACGCGCTCGGCGTCACGGAGCCGAACATCGTGCCCGAGGGCGACGATCGCATCGTCATTCAGCTTCCGGGCGTCGACGATCCCGCGCGCGTCAAGGACATCATCAAGACCACGGCGCAGCTCCAGTTCCGCATCGTCGAAGGCAATCCGGCACCGACCGCGCAGGCCGTGTTCGACTCGCTCACGCCCGCGCAGCGCGCGGACACGGACATCCTTCCGGGCGACCGCGAGGATGAGATGGGCCGCAAGGTCGGCTCCGAGTTCTACGCCGTCGGCAAGAACGTCGCGGTCAGCGGACGCGATCTCAAGAATGCGCGCGTGGAGAAGGGCCGCCTCGGCTCGCCGGTCATCGGCTTCTCGCTCACGCCGGAAGGCGCACCGAAGTTCGGCTCGCTCACCGGCGCGAACATCAACCGCCGTCTCGCGATCGTCCTCGACAACAAGGTCGTCTCCGCGCCGAACATCAACTCGCAGATCACGGACCAGGGCGTCATCGAAGGCAGCTTCACGACGACGCAGGCGAGCGATCTCGCGCTCGTGCTGCGCAGCGGCTCGCTGCCGGCGTCGCTGACGACGCTCGAAGAGCGCACCGTCGGTCCGTCGCTCGGACGCGACTCGATCCGCCAGGGCGTCACCGCCTCCGTGATCGGCTTCGCGCTTCTCGTCGCCGCAATCCTCGTCTACTACCGCGGCGCCGGCGTCAACGCCGTGCTCGCGCTGCTGCTCAACCTCATCATCCTCCTCGGCATGATGGCGTACTTCAAAGCCACGCTGACGCTGCCCGGCATCGCCGGCATCATCCTGACGCTCGGCATGGCCGTCGACACGAACGTGCTCGTGTTCGAGCGCATCCGCGAGGAGCTGCGCGAGGGCAAGACCGCGCGCGCCGCGATCGATCAGGGCTTCTCGCGCGCGTTCGGCACGATCATCGACACGCACCTCACCACCATCATCTCGGCGCTCTTCCTCTTCCAGTTCGGAACGGGCCCGATCAAAGGCTTCGCCGTGACGCTGCTCATCGGTCTCGGCGCCTCGGTGTTCACGGCCTTCTTCGTGTCGAAGATGATCTTCGACATCGTCTACAAGCCGATGGATCGTCCGAAGGAGATCAGCATCTAGTCCCCCCGGACGAGGAGAATCACCATGCAGATTTTCGTCAATCCCAACTACCACTTCGTCAAGTACCGCTGGCAGGGCGTCGCCGTCTCGCTCGTGTTCGTGATCGCCGGCATCGTCGGCTACTTCGTGAACGGCGTGAACTGGGGCATCGACTTCGCCGGCGGTGCGAACATCACGCTCAAGTTCCGCGGGACGCCTCCGCTCGCCGAGCTTCGCCGCGATCTTCCCGATGCCACGATTCAGCAGTACGGCAAGCCGGAAGAGCACGCGCTCCTCATCCGCCTCCCGCAGCTCAGCAAGGAAACGGACTACGCGGGTCAGGTCGTCACGACGCTGCACACGAAGCTCAACCCGAACGACGCGGGCAAGCACGACCTCAACTTCTACGGGCGCGATCGTCTGCGCGCGCTCCTGCAGCAGGCCGATCCCGACAACCGCGGCACGCAGCCGGTGGCGATCCAGTACTACGACGATCTCGCGAAGCGGATCATCGACAAGCGCTCCGAGGCGGGGATCTTCTCGTCGATGAGCCAGGTGACGTCCGTGCAGGGCGTGACCACCGCCAGCGCGAAGCTCCTCAACGAGAAGACGTACCTCGGCGAGTTCAACGTGCTCAATCAGGAGACCGTCGGACCCGCGGTCGGACGCGAGCTGCAGAAGAAGGCCATCCTGGCGATCGTCCTCTCCTCGCTGGCGATGGGTCTGTACATCTGGTTCCGCTTCCGCGACCTCACGTTCGGACTCGGCGCCGTCTTCTGCATCATCCACGACGTGCTCATCTCGCTGGCCTTCCTCCTCGTGATGAAGCTCGAGTTCTCGCTGAACATCGTGGCCGCGTTGCTGACGATCGTCGGCTACTCGATCAACGACACGGTCGTCATGTACGACCGTATCCGCGAGAACAAGCGCAAGATCAAGAAGCCGATGCCGCTCAGCGAGCACCTCGACCTCGCGATCAACCAGACGCTGTCGCGAACGATCCTCACCAGCGGCTCCGTGTTCCTCGTTCTCGTCGCGCTGATCGCGCTCGGCGGCGAAGTGATCCGCGGCTTCGCCTGGATCCTGATCATGGGCGTCATCAGCGGCACGTACTCGACGCTGTACATCGTGCCCGCGGTCGCGGTCGGATTCGATCGCATGCGCGCGCGCCGTCCGGCGCCGACTCCGACGCCGACCCCGTCGCGCATGGAAGCGACGCCCGCGAAGCGCCGCGCGTAAATCGCTCTCTCATCCCTCTCCCCGCCACGCGGGGAGAGGGTCGGAGTGAGGGCGTGAGTGTGAGATAGACTCCGCCCCATGTCCGACAACACTCGCGACGAGGCGCTCGAGTACCACTCGGAAGGACGCCCCGGCAAGATCGAGGTCGTCCCCACCAAGCCCACCGCAACGCAGCGCGATCTGTCGCTCGCGTACACGCCCGGAGTCGCCAAACCCTGCCTCGAGATCGCGGCCGATCCGTCCGCGGTCTACAAGTACACGAGCAAAGGCAACCTCGTCGCCGTCATCACCAACGGCACCGCCGTCCTCGGCCTCGGCAACATCGGCGCGGCCGCCGGCAAGCCGGTGATGGAAGGCAAAGGCGTCCTCTTCAAGCGCTTCGCCGACATCGACGTCTTCGATATCGAGATCGACACGCGCGACACCGAAGAATTCATCCGCTGCGTGAAGCTCCTCGAGCCGACCTTCGGCGGCATTAACCTCGAGGACATCGCGGCGCCCGAGTGCTTCGAGATCGAAGACAGGCTGAAGGCGGAGATGAATATCCCCGTCTTTCACGACGACCAGCACGGCACCGCGATCATCTCCGCGGCCGCGCTCGTGAACGCGCTCGAAGTCGCGGGCAAGAAGATCGAAGATGTGAGGATCGTCATCTCCGGCGCGGGCGCGGCGGCGATGGCGTGTCTGCGCCTCTACATCAAGCTCGGTCTGCGCAAGGAGAACGTGCTCCTCGTCGACCGTCACGGCGTGATCTGGAAAGGCCGCAAGGAAGACATGACGCCGTACAAGGAGGAGTTCGCGGCGGACACCGACCGGCGCTCGATGGCCGATGCCTTCCGCGACGCCGACGTCTTCATCGGACTCTCCGCCGGCGGCATCGTGTCGCAGGACATGATCCGCGCGATGGCGCCGAAGCCGATCGTCTTCGCGATGGCGAATCCGACTCCGGAGATCGGCTACGAGGAAGCGGTGGCCGCGCGTCCCGACGTGATCATGGCCACCGGCCGCTCCGATTTCCCCAACCAGGTCAACAACGTCCTCGGCTTTCCGTTCATCTTCCGCGGCGCGCTGGACTGCCGCGCCACGACGATCAACGACGAGATGAAGCTCGCCGCCTCGCACGCGCTCGCGAATCTCGCGAAGGAAGACGTGCCCGACTCCGTGCTGCGCGCGTATGGCAAAGACCGCATGGCGTTCGGTCCGGAGTATCTGATCCCGAAGCCGTTCGACTATCGCGTGCTGCTGCGCGTGCCCGTCGCGGTCGCGCGTGCGGCGGCGGAGACGGGCGTCGCGCAGGAGCCGATCCAGGACTACGACGCGTACCGCCGCCGCCTCGAGAACATGCTCGGCCGCTCACGCGGCGTGATGCACGACATGTACGGACGCGCGCGCAAGTCGCCGAAGCGCATCGTCTTCCCGGAAGGCGATCAGGAGAAGATCATCCGCGCGGCGAAGATCCTCATCGACGAACAGATCGCGCACCCCATCCTGCTCGTGCATCGCGAGACGATCGCCGCAATGCTGCAGAAGTACAACGTCGACGAGTCGAAGATCACGATCATCGACATCAACGCCTCGCGCGACTACGACCGCTACGCGCAGCGCCTGCACGAGCTGCGTCGCCGCCACGGCATCACGCTCGCGGACGCGCGCCGCATCCTCAACAGCCGCAACTACTACGCGATGATGATGCTCGACGCGGGCGATGCGGACGGCGTGATCGCCGGACTCGGCGCGTACTATCCCGCGACGATCAAGCCCGCGCTGCAGATCGTGAAGACGCGCCCCGGCGTGAAGCACGTGTCCGGCGCGTACCTGCTCATGTTCAAGAACCGGATGCTCATCCTCGCCGACACGACGGTGAACATCGATCCCGACAGCGAGACGCTCGCCGAGATCGCGGTGCAGACGGCGGAGACGGCGAAGCGCTTCAACCTCGAGCCGCGCATCGCCATGGTGTCGTTCTCGAACTTCGGCTCGACGCAACACGCGAACACGGACAAGGTCCGCGCCGCGGTGGAGATCCTGAAGGAGCGCCACCCGGAACTGATCGTCGAGGGCGAGATGCAGGCCGACCTCGCGGTGTGGCCGGACATCGCCGCGCAGGACTACGCGTGGAGCTCGATCCAGGGCGACGCGAACGTGCTCGTCTTCGCGAACCTCGACGCCGCCAATGC